>NZ_JBHYYB010000014.1:0-149699 GCF_042752535.1 Kitasatospora sp. NPDC059327
GCCGCCCACCTCCACACCCACGGCCACCCCATCGACTGGACCCCCCTCCTCCACCCCGGCCACCACCCCGACCTCCCCACCTACCCCTTCCAGCGTCGCCGCTACTGGGTGGACACTGCGGGCACGAGCGCCCCGGTCGACGCACCGGAGGACGGCGCGGCGGCCTCGGCGGGGACGGAGCTGCGTCGACGGCTGGACGGGCTGTCCGGGCCCGACCGCGAGCAGCTGCTGCTCGACCTGGTGCGGTCCCACGCGACCGCCGTCCTGGGCCTCGGCGATCCGATCGCGTCCGGGCGCTCCTTCCACGAGCTGGGCTTCGTCTCGCTCACCGCCGTGGAACTGCGCAACCGGCTGAACGCCGCCACCGGCCTGCGGCTCGCGGCCGCCGTCGCCTTCGACCACCCGACCCCCGAGGCCCTGAGCGGCCACCTGCACGGTCGGCTGCTCGACACCGCCGTCGAACCCGCCGACGCGGTACCCGGGCCGGCGTCGGCCGTCGGCGACGACGAGCCGATCGCCGTCGTCGCCATGGCCTGCCGGTTCCCCGGCGAGGTCCGCAGCCCCGAACAGCTCTGGGAGCTGGTCGCGGACGGCCGGGACGCGATCACGCCGTTCCCCGTCAACCGGGGCTGGGACCTCGACAACCTCTACGACCCCGACCCGGACCGTCCCGGCCGCTCCTACACCCGCGAGGGCGGCTTCCTGCACGACGCGGACGGCTTCGACGCCGCGTTCTTCGGCATCGGCCCGCGCGAGGCACTCGCCATGGACCCGCAGCAGCGGCTGCTGCTGGAGACCTCCTGGGAGGCCTTCGAACGGGCCGGCATCACCGCGGACAGTCTGCGCGGCAGCCGCACCGGCGTGTTCGCCGGCAGCAGCGGCCAGGACTACCACCTGCTGGCGCAGGGCGCGGCGGAAGGCCTGGAGGGCTACCTGCTGACCGGCAACGCGGCCAGCGTCATCTCCGGCCGGCTCGCCTACACCTACGGCCTGGAGGGACCGGCCGTCACGGTGGACACCGCCTGCTCGTCCTCGCTGGTCGCCCTGCACCTGGCCTGCCAGTCGCTGCGGTCGGGCGAGAGCACGCTCGCCCTCGCGGGTGCCGTCACCGTGCTCTCCACCCCGCAGGCGTTCATCGGCTTCAGCCGGCAGCGGGGCCTGGCCCCGGACGGGCGCTGCAAGCCCTTCGCCGCCGCCGCCGACGGCACCGCCTGGGGCGAGGGGGCGGGGGTGCTGCTGCTGGAGCGGCTGTCCGACGCCCGCCGCAACGGCCACCCGGTGCTCGCCGTGGTCCGCGGCTCGGCCACCAACCAGGACGGCGCCAGCAACGGGCTGTCCGCGCCGAACGGACCGTCCCAGCAGCGGGTCATCCGGCAGGCGTTGGCCAACGCCCGGCTGACCGCGCACGAGGTGGACGCGGTCGAGGCACACGGGACGGGAACGCCGCTCGGGGACCCGATCGAGGCCGAGGCGCTGATCGCCACGTACGGGCGGGACCGGCCGGCCGAACAGCCGCTCAGGCTGGGCTCGGTGAAGTCGAACATCGGCCACACCGCGGCCGCCGCCGGAATGGCCGGCGTGATCAAGATGGTGATGGCGATGGAGCGCGGCGTCCTGCCGCCCACGCTCCACACCGACGCCCCCACCCCGCACGTGGACTGGGAGGCGGGAGGGATCGCCCTGCTCACCGAGTCGGTGGCCTGGCCGGAGCACGGCCGCCCCCGCCGCGTCGGCGTCTCCGCCTTCGGCATCAGCGGCACCAACGCCCACGTCGTGCTCGAACAGGCCCCGGCGGAGCCCGCGGCCGCCCACGACGACGCCGCCCCGCCGACGCCCGGGCCCTCGGCCCAGGCCCCGACGGCCGAGCAGCGGCCGCTCCTCCTCTGGCCGGTCTCGGCCCGCGGCGAGGCAGCGTTGCGCGGCCAGGCGGAGCGCCTGCGCGCCCACCTCGACGAGGCGCCCGGCCTCGATCCCGCCGCCGTCGGCCGCGCGCTGGCACTCACCCGGTCCGCCCTGCCGCGCCGCGCCGTCCTGCTCGGCCGCGACCTCGCCGAGCTGGCCGCCGGCCTGCCCGCGCTCGCGGCCGGAACGGCGGCGCCGGGGCTGGTCCGGGGCACGGCGGCGGCCGGCCGGGTCGGCTTCCTGTTCCCCGGCCAGGGCAGCCAGCTGCCCGGCATGGGCCGCGGCCTCCACGCGGCGCACCCCGTCTTCGCCCGAGCCCTGGACGAGCTGTGCGAGCTGCTGGACCACCAGCTCGCGGAGCCCGGGCGCCCCGCGCTGCGCGACGTCCTGTTCGCCCCCGAGGGCAGCCCCGCGGCCGCCCTGCTGGACGAGACGGTGTTCACCCAGGCCGGACTCTTCGCCGTCGGCCTGGCGACGTTCCGTCTGCTCGAATCCTGGGGCGTGACGCCCGACTACGTCGGTGGCCACTCGATCGGCGAACTGGCGGCGGCCTGCGCGGCCGGCGTGCTGACCCCGCAGGACGCCTGCCGGCTGGTCGCCGCTCGCGGCCGGCTGATGCAGGCCACCCCGGCCGGGGGCGCGATGGTGGCCGTCGAGGCGGCCGAGGACGAGGTGCTGCCGCTGCTGGTCGGCCGGGAGGAGCAGCTGGGCCTCGCCGCCGTCAACGGGCCCCGTGCCGTCGTGCTGTCCGGGCTGGCCGAGGCCGTCGACGAGGTCGCGGCCGTGCTCGCCGCACGCGGCCGCCGGACCAAGCGGCTGCGGGTCACCCGGGCGTTCCACTCGCCGCTGATGGACGGTGTGCTGGCGCGCTTCCACGCGGTGGCGGGTGAGCTGACGTACCGCGCGCCGCGGATCCGGCTGCTGTCCAACCTGACCGGCGAGCGCGCCACCGCCGAGCAGACCGGCACACCGGAGTACTGGGTGCGGCACATCCGGGAGACGGTGCGGTTCCACGACGGCGTGCGCCGGATGGCGGCGGACGGCGTGACCACCTTCCTCGAACTCGGCCCCGGCGGCGTGCTGTCCGCCCTGACCCGGGGGGCGTTGGCCGACCAGGTGCCCGCCCCGGCGGCGGTGCCGCTGCTGCGGCGCGGCCGGCCGGAGCCGGAGAGCGCGCTGACGGCGCTCGCCCACGCCCACGTCCGCGGGGTCCCGGTCGACTGGGAGGCCGTGCTCGGCCGCGCCGGGGCGGGCACCGTCGCCCTGCCCACCTACGCGTTCCAGCACCGGCGCTTCTGGCCCGACGCCGCCGCCCCGGCCGCCCCGGCGGAGCGGCCCGCCACCGCGCCGGAGGAGCCCGACGCCGCCCCGGCCACCGGCCGAGCGGTCGAGGAGGACGCCCCCGCCCGGCTGCGGGAGCGGCTCGCGGCCCTCGGTCCGGCCGAACGCGACTCCGTTCTGCGGGAGTTGGTCGCCGGCCAGGTCGCCGCCGCGCTCGGTCACACCTCTGCCGACGAGCTGGACACCGAGCTGAGCCTGCCGGAGCTGGGCTTCGACTCGCTGGCCGCCACTGAGCTGAGCACCGCGTTGCTGGCCGCCACCGGCCTCACCCTGCCCCCCACGGCGGTCTTCGAGCACCCGACGCTCGACGCGCTCACCGCCCGGCTGCGGGCCGAGCTGGACGCCGCGCCCACCTCACCGGACACCCCGGCGGACGGCCTGCTGGCCTCGCTGGCGCCGCGCGCCGCCGAACTCGGCCGGTTCGCCGAGTTCGGCGAACTCCTCACGGCCGTCTCCCGGTTCCGGGAGACCTTCGACACCCCGCCGGGCCCCGCCGCCCGCCCCGCTCCGGTCCGGCTCGCCCAGGGCCCGGCAGCCCCGCGGTTCTTCTGCTTCCCGTCCTTCGCGACCCGCTCCGGCGCCCACCAGTACGCCCGGCTGGCCGCCGCCGCGCGCGGCGGCCACGAGCTGTGGGCGCTGCCCGCCCCCGGTTTCGTCGCCGGGGAACCGCTGCCCGCCGACCTCGACGCGCTGGTACGCCTGCACGCCGAGGACGTCGAACGGCTGGCCGCCGGAGAGCCGTTCGCGCTCCTGGGCCACTCCGCCGGCGGCTGGATCGCGCACGCGGTGGCGGCTCACCTGGAGAAGCTCGGCACCTCCCCCGCGGCGCTCGTCCTGCTGGACAGCTACCGGCCCGGCAGCGCGACGCTCCCCCGCATCCAGGCGGAGATCGCCCGTCAGCTGGCGGACGGCCGCCTCGCACCGGAGCAGTTGCTGGACGACGCCTGCCTCACCGCGACGGGTGGCTACGCCCGGCTCTTCGCCGCCTGGGAGCCGGCGCCGCTGGCCACCCCGACGCTCCAGCTCCGCGCGGCCCGGCCCCTGCCCGGGTTCCCGGCCGACGGCTGGCAGGCCTCCTGGCCGGTGCCGCACACCGAGGCCGAGGTGCCGGGCGACCACTTCACCATGACCGGCGAGCACGGCCCCGCCACCATGCGGGCCGTCCTCGACCACCTCGCCGGGGCGTCCACCTGACCGTCCCGGCCGCACCGCACAACACCGCACCACCCAGCACCGCACGGCCCAGCACCACACCGAGCCGGACCGCACCGAGCCGGACCGCACCGCGTATCCGTTCCCGACCGAGGGTGAGCAGACCATGAGCAACGACCACGACCCGCAGCACGGCTCCGTGGACCAGGCCGTCCTGGACGGCCAGGCCGCCTACCACCGCCGTGCGCTGCACTTCTACGACCTGCTGGTGTTCCGGGGCAGCGCGCCGCTGTTCTGGCGCTGCTCGCCGAGGAACTTCCTGCAGATGTACAACAGCTGCGTCGGCGCGAAGCACCTGGAGATCGGCGTCGGCACCGGCTACCTGGTGTCGAACACCAGGTTCCCGGTCTCGAACCCGCACATCACGCTGGCCGACCTCAACCCCGCCACGCTCGACTTCACCGCGGAGCGGCTCGCGCACTTCCGGACCACCAAGGTGGTCGCCAACGCCCTGGAGCCGCTGCCGGTGGCCGCGGAGAGCCAGGACTCGGCCGCCCTCAGCTTCCTGCTGCACTGCGTCCCCGGCAGCCTGCGCGAGAAGGGCGTGGCCATCCGGCACGCGGCGGCGACGGTCAAGCCCGGCGGCACGGTGTTCGGCAGCACGATCCTCTCCCAGGGCGTCCCGGTCACCGGCGCCGGCCGCTGGCTGATGAACGACCTCAACAAGAAGGGCGTCTTCCACAACGACCAGGACGACCTGGAGGACCTGCGCGACCAGCTCAAGCAGAACTTCGACGACTTCGACCTGGTCGTCCGCGGCTGCGTCGGCCTCTTCCGGGCCCGCAAGGCCTGACGCCCACCCGCTCTCCCGCCCCACCCCCGCACCACCCAGAACCGTTCCGGAAAGGACCCGACGCCATGGCCACACGCTGGTATCCGATCGAGGAGGCCGACGACTCGCTGTTCGCCACGGCCCCGCTGTACCACGCCCGTTCCGTCGAGGTGCCGTTCTCCGCGGAGGAGACCTGGGCGGCCCTGACCGGCGACGGCGTGTCCAGCTGGACCAAGGGGATGCGCCGGCTCACCTGGACGTCGCCCCGGCCGTTCGGCGTCGGCACCACCCGGGAGATCGAGATGGAGAGCGACCTCGTCCTGCGCGAGCGCTTCTACCGCTGGGAGGAGGGCACCCGCAAGACCTTCACCGCGACCGAGGGGACCCGCCCGATCTTCCGCCACCTGGTGGAGGACTACGTGGTCGAGCCGACCGAGACCGGCGCCCGGTTCAGCTGGCGCTGGGCGGCCGAGCTGAACCGCCCGTGGTCGTTCCTGGCGGGCCCGCTGGACCGCTTCTTCTTCGCCCCCACCGGCCGCTCGCACATCGACGGCCTGCCCGCCTACATGGCCGGGCTGCACCGGTCCGCGGGCGACTGACCCCTCCGCCCCTTCCTCCGGCACCACCGAACCCGAGAAGCCCGGAACCCCCGAAAGCCCCGGAACCCCCGAGAAGCCCGGAACCCCCGGACCGCCGAACCCCGAACGAAAGAAGACCCGTATGTGCGGGATCGCCGGCTGGATCTCCTTCCAGCTCGACCTCGAACGTGAACTCCCCGCCCTGAGCGCGATGACCGACACCATGATCTGCCGCGGTCCGGACGCCGGCGGCACCTGGCTGTCCCGCCACGCCGCGCTGGGCCACCGCCGGCTCTCCATCATCGACCTCGCCGGCGGCGTGCAGCCGATGGTGGTCGAGACGCCGGACGGTCCGGTCGTGATGACGTACAGCGGCGAGGCGTACAACTTCACCGAGCTGCGGGACGAACTCCGCCGCCGGGGGCACGAGTTCCGCACCTCCAGCGACACCGAGGTGGTGCTCCGCGGCTACCTGGAGTGGGGGCAGGGAGTCGCCGACCGGCTCAACGGCATGTACGCGCTGGGCATTTGGGACGGCCGCGTGGAGAAGCTGGTGCTGCTGCGGGACCGCCTGGGCATCAAGCCGCTCTACTACTACCCCACCGCGGACGGCGTGCTGTTCGGGTCGGAGGCGAAGACCCTGCTCGCCCACCCGTCGGTGGACCCGGTGGTGGACGCCGACGGCCTGCGCGAGATGTTCGGCTTCGTCAAGGCCCCCGGCCGCGCGGTCTGGTCGGGCATGCACGAGGTGAAGCCCGGCACCATGGTCACCTTCGACCGCTCCGGGCTGCGCGAGCACGTGTACTGGCGCCTGGAGGCGGCCGAGCACCGCGACGACACCGAGACCACCGTCCGGCACGTCCGCGAGCTGCTGGAGGACAGCGTCGCCCGGCAGTTGGTGGCCGACGTGCCGCAGTGCGTGCTGCTCTCCGGCGGCCTCGACTCCAGCGCCCTGACGGCCCTGGCCGGCCGCCGGCTCGCCGCCGAGGGCGAGCGGGTGCGCACCTTCACCGTCGACTTCGACCAGTCGGACGCGTTCCGGCCGGACGACCTGCGCGGCTCGCAGGACGCCCCGTTCGCCCGTGAGGTGGTCGAGCACGTCGGCACGCTGCACCACGACATCCGGCTCGACCACCAGGCGCTGGCCGACCCGGCGGTGCGCCGGGCGACGGTGACCGCCCGGGACCTCCCGTTCGGCTTCGGCGAGGCGGACAACTCGCTGTACCTGCTGTTCAAGGCGATCCGCGAGCACTCGACGGTCGCGCTCTCCGGCGAGTCCTCCGACGAGATCTTCGGCGGCTACCCGTGGTTCCACCTGCCGCCCGTGCAGGAGGTCCCGATGTTCCCGTGGGTGACCGCCTCCGGCCTCGGCCCGCGCAAGCACCCCACCAAGCTGATCGACCCCGAGCTGCTGCTGAAGACGCTGGACGTCCCCGGCTACTGGGCGCAGCGCTGGACCGAGTCGGTGGCCGCGATACCGGTGGTACCGGGCGAGGACGCGCACGAGCGGCGGATGCGCGAGTTCTGCCACGTGCACCTGACCAGCCTGCTGGGCCTGCTGCTGGACCGCAAGGACCGGATGAGCATGGCGGTCGGCCTGGAGGTGCGGGTGCCGTTCTGCGACCACCGCCTGGTCGAGTACGTGTACAACACGCCCTGGGCGATGAAGACCTTCGACGGCCGGGAGAAGAGCCTGCTGCGCGCCGCGGTGCGGGACATCCTGCCGAGCTCGGTGGTGGAGCGGCGCAAGGCGCTCTACCCGCACACCCAGCAGCTCGCCTACGTCGGCGCGTTGCAGCGCCAGGTGGGCGAGCTGCTGTCCGGGGACCACGCGGCGGTGGAGCTCTTCGACCGCGCCGCACTCGCCGGGGCCGCCGGCGCACCGCCGGAGGCCGTCGACCGGGACGAGCGGGAGGCGTTCGAACGCGTCCTCGACCTGGCCGTCTGGCTCGACCTCTACCGCCCGACCGTCAAGACCTCCTGAGGAGCCCGCCATGCCCGTCGACAACGACGTCTACAACACCCATTCCTGGTGGGACGACGACCAGCCGTTCGCCACGCTGGAGGCGTTCACCCCCGCCCGGTTCGACTACTTCCACGACGTGCTGACCAACCGGCTGCGGCTGGACCTCAAGGGCCTGCGGGTGCTCGACGTGGGGTGCGGCGGCGGTCTGCTCGCCGAGCACTTCGCCAAGGCCGGCTGCACGGTGACCGGGATGGACCCGTCCGGCCCGTCGCTGGCGGCGGCCGGCGAGCACGCCCGCGCGTCCGGCCTGGAGATCGAGTACCAGCAGGGCTTCGCCGAGGAACTGCCCTTCCCGGACGCCACGTTCGACTTCGTCTACTGCTGCGACACCCTGGAGCACGTCACGTCGGTGGACCGGTCGGTCTCCGAGGCCGTCCGGGTGCTCAAGCCCGGCGGCCACTACCTGTACGACACGATCAACCGGACCTTCCGGTCCAAGCTCGCGATGATCAAGATGGCGCAGGACTGGAAGTCCGTCAGCTTCGCGCCCAAGGACCTGCACGACTGGGCCAGCTTCATCAAGCCGGCCGAGCTGCACGCCGTCTTCCGCAAGTACGGCCTGGCCAATCAGGACCTCGTCGGATTCGCCTCCACCCGGCCGCAGTTGGAGCTGTTCAAGGCGATGCGCCGACGTGCCCGGGGCGAGATCAGCTACGGCGAGCTGGGGCGGCAGTTCCAGCTCGGCGTTCACAAGGACACGTCGGTGATCTACGCCGGCTACGCACGGAAGGCGGCGAACTGACCATGGCGACCCCCACCCCCGACGTCCGGGTGCCGGTACTGATCGTCGGCGCCGGCCCGGCCGGCCTCACCGCCTCGCTGGCGCTCTCCCGCTACGGCGTACCGCACCTGCTGGTCGGCAAGTACCCGGGCACCGCGCACACCCCGCGCGCCCACCTGCTGAACCAGCGCACCGGCGAGATCCTGCGCGACCTCGGCGTCGAGCACGAGGTGCTGGCCGAGGCGACGCCGAGTCCGCTGCTGGCCAACCACGTCTTCATGTCGACCTTCGCCGGCCCCGAGGTGAGCCGGCTGGACGCGTACGGCAACGGCCCGGACCGGATCGGCGACTACCTCGCGGCCAGCCCGAGCACGATGTGCAACCTCGCGCAGCACCGGCTGGAGCCGCTGCTGGTCGAGCAGGTCCGGCAGGCCGGGGTCGGCGAACTCCGGTTCGGCCAGGAGTTCCTGAGCCTGGAGCAGGACGAGGACGGGGTCACCGCGGTGATCGCCGACCGGCAGTCCGGCCTGGAGTACAGCGTCCGGGCCGACTACGTGATCGGCGCCGACGGCGCCAAGAGCCGGGTGATGGAGCAGGCCGGGCTCACCGTGGAGGGCGCCACCGGGCTGGCCAAGGTGGCCTCGGTCTGGTTCGAGGCGGACCTCACGGCCTACTGCGCCGACCGCCCCGCGATCCTCTACATGGGCGCCGTCCCCGGCAACCCGCCGGAGGACGGCCGGGTGTTCGTCAGCATCCGCCCCTGGACCGAGTGGGTCTACCTGCGCTTCCTCGACCACGGCGTCGAGTTCGACCGGGACGACCACGAGGAGATCCTCGCGCACATCCGCGAGAGCATCGGCGACCCGTCCGTCGAGGTCCGGATCAAGAACGTCTCGCCGTGGGAGGTCAACGCGGTCGTCGCCCCCCGTTACGGGAACGGCCGGGTGTTCTGCGTCGGCGACGCGGTGCACCAGATGCCGCCGACCAACGGGCTCGGGCTCAACTCGGCGGTCGCGGACTCCTTCAACCTCGCCTGGAAGCTGAAGCTCGTCCTCGACGGCACGGCCTCCGCCGCCCTGCTGGACACCTACCAGACCGAGCGGCTGCCGGTCGGCGGGCAGATCGTCGACCGCGCGGTGCGCAGCATGCTCGACTTCCTCGGCATCCCGGCGGCGCTGGGCTTCGCCGCGGGGCAGAGCCCGGCCGAGCAGTGGGAGCTGCTGCGCGGCCTCGCCGACGACACCGAGGAGGCGGCCGCCCGGCGCGCCGCGCTGGCCGCCGCCACCGACCGGATCAACTACCAGGTCAACGCGCACGGCGTCGAGATCGGCTACCGCTACCGCGACGGCGCCCGGGTGGACGACGGCACCGCCGAGCCGGTCGACGACCGGGACCCGGAGCTGTACTACCGGGCCACCACCTGGCCGGGCGCGCGTCTGCCGCACGCCTGGCTGGAGGACGGCGGGCGCCGCCGCTCCACCCTGGACGTGGTCGGCCGGGGCCGCTTCGTGCTGCTCACCGGTCGTGGCGGGGACGGCTGGCACGACGCGGCCCGCGAGGCCGCCCGGCTCACCGGGGTGCCCGTCACGGTCCGCACGATCGGCGCCGCCGAGGGCCTGCGCGACCCGTACGGGGCGTGGGAGCGGCAGCGCGAGGTCGACGCGGACGGTGGCGTCCTGGTCCGCCCGGACGGGCATGTCGCCTGGCGCGCCCGGACGGCCTCCTCGGCCGGCGACCTGCCCAAGGTGCTGGCGACCCTGCTCCAGTCGCCCGCCGCACCGACGGCCTGACCTCCGCCGGGCGGCCCCCCCCCCCGCGGGGCCCCCCCGCCCCCCGGCGGCACCCCCCCCCCCCTCACCCCACCCCCAACCACCCCGGCCACCCCCCAGGGCCCGGCCGGCGCCGCCGGCGCGCTCCCGCCCCCGGGTGGTGGCCCCCCCCCCCCAGCCGCCCCCCCCCCCCCCCCCCCCCCCCCCCCGGCCCCCCCCCCCCCCGCCGGCCCCCCCCCGGCCCCCGGTCGTCACCCGACCGACCGTCACCCGACCACTCACCACCGAGGACACCCCCATGGCCGTGACCGACCCCGGCACCGGCGACGCCCGCTGGATGCGCCGCTTCCACCCGGCGCCGGCCGACGCCCCCAGGCTGGTCCTGCTCCCGCACGCCGGCGGATCCGCCAGCTTCTTCCGCCCGCTCGCGACCGCGCTGGCCGAGCGCTTCGACGTGCTGACCGCCCAGTACCCGGGGCGCCAGGACCGCCGCGCCGAGCCGCCGATCGAGGACCTCACCGAGTACGCCGACCGGATCCACCGGGCGCTGCCCTCCGACGGACGCCCGCTCGCCCTCTACGGCCACAGCATGGGCGCGCTGCTCGCCTTCGAGGTGGCCCGCCGGCTGGAGGCGGCCGGCCGGGCACCGCTCGCCGTGGTCGTCTCGGGCCGCCGGGCCCCGTCCGTGCACCGGGAGGACACCGTCCACCTGCGGGACGACTCCGGGCTGATCGCCGAGCTGCGCGAGCTGAGCGCCACCCACAGCAGCCTGCTCGCCGACGAGGAGGTCGTCCGGATGATCCTCCCGGCGCTGCGCGGCGACTACACCGCCGTGGAGCGCTGGACCTGCCCGGCCGACTCCGTGCTGACCGCCCCGCTGCTGGCGCTGACCGGCGACGCCGACCGCTGGACCGGTGTCGACGACACGGCGGCCTGGGCCGCGCACACCACCGGCGCCTTCCGGTGGGAGGTGCTCGACGGCGGCCACTTCTTCGTCGTCGACCACTGGCAGCGGCTGTCCGGCCTTGTCTCCGGCTTCGTCCTCGACGCCCTCGGTGCGGTCGAGGCCCCTGCCGCCCTGGGGACGCCGGCCTGACGCCGCGCGCTAGCGGCATCCGGCCCCGCACCCCACCTGGACGCCGGGAGCCCGCTCACCGTGCCGGGTGCCGTAGTCGGCGAGCCACCGCCGTACGTCCCCGCCCGCGGCGTCCCACGAGCGGCCGAGGCCGACGGCGTCGTCCAGGGCTTGGTGCACGCCCGACACCTCCAGCGGGCGCGCCGGTTCCGCGGCCTCCCCCACCAGCGCGACCCGGCCGGACACCCGGGCCGCCGCGGCCCGCCGGGTGGGGACCGTCCAGGCGCGCCAGTGCCGGCCCATCGTGAGGACGTTGCGGGCGGCGTAGCCGATGTCCGGGAAGGCCCCGAGCACGTGTTCCAGGTCCACCCGGGCGCCGGCGAGGTCCCCGCCGGCGTGCCGGTGGCGGGTGGCGGAGAGGCTCAGGTACCGGGCGTCGGGCAACGGGTAGTGCGAGACGTGCCAGTGCGCGGCCACCCAGCAGGTGGCCGCGCCGTCCTGCCAGCGGCCGGGCACCAGCTCCATCGGGACGACGGTGCGGTAGACCGCGACCCGCTCCGCCGGTTCGCCGCCGTCGCGGGACGCGTCCTCGCCGGAGAGGTCCTCGCGGGCGGCGGAGCGGGCGCCGTCCGTGAGGACCAGGGCGTCCCCCGTGACGCTGCGCCCGTCGGCGAGCGCCACCACCACCGACTCGCCGTGCTCGGTGTAGCCGATCACCCGGCTGTCCGCCCGCAGTTGGACGGCGTCCAGCTCCCAGCAGGCTTCGAGCAGCGGCTCGTACACGTCCAGCCGGTGGGCCGTCGCGTGGACCGCGCGGACCGCGCCGGGCAGCGGCACCGAGGTGACCGGCTCCCCGGTCGACCCGTTCATGACCCGGAGCTCGTCGATCGCCAGCGACCGGTCGCGCACGGCCTCGCCGACTCCGAGCCGGTCCAGGAGCCGGAAGGCGGGCGGCGCCAGCCGGACGCCCGCCCCGCTCTCGGTGAAGACCGGCCGTTGTTCCAGGACGAGGACGTGATGCCCCCTCGATCCCAGCGCGACCGCCGTGGCCAGACCGCTGATGCCACCGCCGGCAACCAGAATTCGCATAAGTCCGATGATGGCTCGCGCGGGGTGGCACGGGCGATCCGGTCACGGTGCCTTTGTCAGGACCTCCCGGACAGCTGACACATGGCGAAGAAGAATGTTTGAACCGCGCAGCATCCGATTCGTACCGTTCACAGCTGATGGCCCATCCGCTCCATGGAGACCATGCAGTGGGTCCACGGACGCACCCGGGCCCTCGCGGCGGCGAGCACCTGGGCCACGTGCGCGGCCGCCGCCAGCGTCATGTGCCGGTGCCAGCCGTCGGCCCCGCGCCCCTCGTAGTCGTCGAGCGCCCCCACGTGCGACGCGGACCCGGCCTGGTCCCGCTCGACGCGCCGGGTGAACTGGGCGAGCCGCAGCAGTACGCCCAGCGGTGTCGCCGTCAGATTGGTCAGCCAGCACCGGACCGGCTGCTCCTGCCCGCCGTCCCACTGCCCCACCAGCAGCAGCGGGTGACCGCCCCACTCGACCAGCACGCCACCGACCAGGCTGCGGCGCAGCGCACCCGTCGCCGGGTCCGTCCACTCCGCGGGCCGGCGGACCATCCGGTTGAGCCGCAGCACCCGGGCCGCGGGCGACGGGCGGGAGCCGCGCCCCGGCCCGAGGTCCAGCACCGGCAGGCTGCCGGGCACGGCGGCCAGCAGCGGGGCACCCTCCCGCGCGTACCGGTCGAACACCGGCCGCAGGTCCGCCCCCGGGAGGTCCAGGACGACCGGGCGGGGCCCGATCGTGCTCCGGTCGCACACCCGGCTCGCCGCCACCACGCAGTCGGCGGCCTCGTCGCCGGCCCGCAGCAGGTGCCACCGCACGGGCACGGTGACGTCACTGGCCACCCCCCACACGCCGACGGCCTGCCGGCCCCTCCTGGGGACCGGACGGGCGTGCACCACCCAGCCGGTGAACCGCAGTTCGTCGTCGGCGTGGCGTTGCAGGGCCCGGCTGACCGGCTCCCAGTCCCAGGTCGAGGAGGCGATGAAGTGGTGCAGGCTCTGCGCCAGTTCGGGGCCGCCGACCTGCGCGGCGATGTTCCGGATCGACTTGCGGCCCTCCGCCGCGATCAACCCGCGCAGGTACAGGGCGCCCTTGGCCCGCTGGTCACTGCGGGGCAACGCGGCGAAGAGCACCTCGGACAGCTCGTCCAGGACGGTGCTGCTCCGCGGGCCGGTCCGCACGGGCGGTCGCGGCCCGACCGGCCTCCCGGTCGGCAGGGCGTGCGGGACGGGGCGCATGGGAAATCCCCCCACTGATGGCGTCGTTGTGACGGATCCGGCGTGAAGCGCGCGCCGTCGGCCGTCCCGTGCGCGCCCGAGGAGTCGGCCGGGCGGCGGACCGTCGTCGGTGCGGCGCCGCCCGGCCGGCTCCTCGGGCACCTGAGGGTCGTGTCCGTACCAGCGGTGAACGGTCGCGCGGGCCGGCCTATTCCGTTGTTCCGACGCCGTCGGCGGGTGGTCGCTCCGGCCCTCCGGCGGACGGTCACCGCGGCCCTCGGGCGGGACCGGTGACGAGGAGCCGGCCGCGGGGGCCGCCCGGGACCCACCGGCGCTTCGCGGGCCGGGCCGGGCCCGTGCTCGCCCCACCCGCCCCCCGGCGGCCGGAGCGGCCGCGCGGGCCGGGCCCGGCCGGCCGTCGGCGCGACTACGCCGTCTTCTGGGCGAGCGCGGCTTCGGCGGCGTCGGCGGCGCCGGGCGCGGGGAGCGGCGCCGGGGACCGGCGGCGGCCGCGGGCCCACATCGCCAGTGAGAGGAGCAGGGCGATCGCGGTGGCGAGGGCGGCGGTCAGGGTCACCGCCCGGCTGTCGTAGCCGAGGTCGATGGTCGCGCCGCCGAGCCAAGCGCCGAGCCCGTTGCCCAGGTTGAACGCCGACACGTTGGCCGACAGCGCGAGGGCCGGCGCGGCGGCGGCCACCGCGAGGATCCGCGCCTGGAGCGCCGGGATGATGGAGAACCCGGCGGCGCCGAACAGGAAGAGCGCGACGACGGCGGGGATCTGGTGGGGCGCGGCGACCCAGAAGAGCAGCAGTGCGGCCAGCAGCGCGGTCTGGGCGCGCAGCACACCGCGCATCACGTCGGCGTCCGCGGCGCGGCCGCCGAGGATGTTGCCCAGGACCGAGCCGATGCCGAAGACGATCAGCAGGATGCCGACCATGGCGGGCGCGAAGTGGCCGATGTCGCGGAGCAGCGGCGCCAGGTAGGTCGAGGTGGTGAAGACCGCGCCCTGGGCCAGCACGGTGATCAGCATGGAGAGTTGGAGGCTTCCCTGGCGGAACACCTTCATCTGGTCGCGCAGCGAGGTGCTCCCCTCGGCCGACGAGCCGCTCTCCGTGGACAGGGTGCCCGGGACGAACACGGAGATGAGCAGGAGGCAGAGCACCGCGAAGACCGTCACGTACACGAAGGTGGACCGCCAGCCGAAGTGCTGCCCGATGAAGGTGCCGATCGGGGAGCCGAGCACATTGGCGAAGTTGAAGCCCAGCGCGATCTTGGCCATCGCGGTCGCCTGCTTGTCCGGCGGGGACATCAGGGCGGCGACGTGCCAGGCCACGGCGGCGAAGGTGCCGTGGCTGAGCGACGTGAAGACGCGCGCTCCCATCAGCATCGGGTAGCTGGGGGCCAGCGCGGCGACGATGTTGCCGGCGATGAAGACGCCCATCAGGCCGAGCAGCAGGGTCTTGCGGGACCACTTGGTGGTCAGCAGGGTGATGATCGGACCGCCGATGGTCACCCCGAGCGCGTAGCCGGTGACCAGCAGACCGGCCGTCGGGATGGACACGTCCAGGCTGGCCGACATCTCGGGCAGGATCCCCGCGATGACGACCTCGGCCGTGCCCACGCAGAAGACCCCGAGCATCAGGGCCAGGAGGGGGAGTGGCATGGCGACCCAAGCCTTTCGTAGGAAGCCAGTGGAATCAAGATGCATGCGATTGCATGTAGATAATGGACGAAGGCACCGAAGCGGTCAACTGCGCAAGGAGTTACGCTGAGCAATGGTTACGGACGTGCACGTGGAACGTTTCGAAGGACTCAGTGAGGGGCCGCGTCGATGGAGACTTGGGGACCGGGGAGCGAGCGGGACGAGATCGCCGTCTGGCGACGGCTCACCCGCCTGACGGAGCAGGTCAACGCGACCGCGGGCCGGCGGTTGACCCGCGGCCACGGGGTCTCCATGAACGAACTCCTGCTGCTGCTCTCCCTGACGGAGCGGCGGGACGGCACGCTGCGGATGTCCGACCTCGTGAAGGCCCTGGGCGCCAATCAGCCGGCCGTCAGCCGCATGGTCGCCCGCCTGGAGGACGCCGAGTGGGTCACCCGGCGCAGCGCCGCCGACGACAAGCGCGGGGTGGACGTCCAGGTCACCGAGGCCGGCCGGCAGGTGGCCGACGCGGCGCAGCGGACCCTGCGCAAGGCCCTGACCGAGGCGCTCGACACGGCCGCGCTGGACGACTCGACCGCCTCGCTGGTGGCCCGGCTGCGGTACGCGCCCGCGGTCCCGATGGACTGAACGCCCCGCCCGCCCCACCCGGCGGCCCCGCCCGAAGGTCTCCCACCGGCGGACGGGGCCGCCGCGCCGTTCCCCGGTTCCCCGGCGGCCCCGTCGGCACGCCCCGATTTCACGGCCTCGGAACACCCAAGAAATATGAATCTGTATACATCTAATGTGAGCCCTGTCACGTTGCGATGCATGCGCACGGCGCACTAGCGTTCGACCCTGACGGGCGGACCGGCGGACTCTCCACCGCGCCCCTGCGATGCCCTTCCGCGCCGCGCGTTCCCCAGCTCGATGGCCCTCACGGAGGTCTTGTCATGTCTGGTACCGCAATGCCCCGCCCCGTCGGCCTGAACCCGGTGGCCGACCTGCCCAAACCACCCGGACTGCACTGGCACGTCCGGGCCGAGCAGCCCGTCTCCTACAGCGTCAGCATGGTGCGCGGGCTGCTGGATCCCGACAACCCCGCCCTCGCCCGCGCCTGCGGCGGCCAGGGACGTCCGCTCCGCTGCCTCCTGGCGATCGACCCCGTCGTCGACCGCCTCTACCACGACCGGTTCCAGGAGTACTTCGACCGCTGGCGGATCGACGCGACCTGGCAGGTCGTCCAGGGCGACGAGGACGCGAAGTCCCTGGAACAGGCCGTCCACGTCACCGAGGCGATGTCCCGGATGGGCATCCTGCGCCGCGCCGAGAAGGTGGTCGCCGTCGGCGGCGGAGTGGTCCTGGACATCGTCGGCTTCGCCGCGAGCATGTACCGCCGCGGCGTGCCCTACGTCCGCGTGCCGACCACGCTGGTCGGCCAGATCGACGCCGGGATCGGCGTGAAGACCGGGATCAACCACGGCCACCACAAGAACCGCCTCGGCGCCTACTTCGCACCGGACGTCGCCCTGATCGACCCGGCGTTCCTGCGCACCGTCGAGCCCCGCCACGTGGCCAACGGCATCGCCGAGATCGTCAAGATGGCGCTGGTCAAGGACGCCGTCCTGTTCGACCTCCTGGAGGCGACGGTCGGCTCCATCACCCCCGACACCCTGGCCGGCTGCGGCTCGGCGGTGAGCGAGCTGCTGTCCCGCGCGATCTCCGGCATGCTCGACGAGCTGGAGCCCAACCTCTGGGAGCAGGTGCTGGAGCGGTCCGTCGACTACGGCCACACCTTCAGCCCGTCGCTGGAGCTGCGCGCCGACCCGCCGCTGCTGCACGGCGAGGCCGTCGCCGTCGACATGGCGATCTGCCTGGCCCTCGCCCACCTGCGCGGCCACCTCGCGAGGAGCGACACGGACCGGGCGTTGAGACTCCTCCAGGGCTTCCGGCTCCCCGTCTCGCACCCGATCTTCACCCAGGAGCTCCTGGAGGAGGCGCTCGCCGACGCCGTCAAGCACCGCGACGGGTTCCAGCGCGTCCCCCTCACCCGGGGCATCGGCTCCGTCGTCTTCGCCGACGACCTGACCCCGGAAGAACTCGGCCGGGCCCTGGAGTTCGTCGGCGCCTGGACGAGGGCCGCGACCGGCGAGCTCGTCGGCGCGGCGGTATGAGCACCGCCATCACCGTGTTCGACGTCGGCGGAACGCACATCCGGCAGGCACGGTGGCTGCGCCCGGGCGAGCTGAGCGCCCGCACCTCGCGCCCCTCCCCCAGCTTCAGGCGCTTCCCCGGCGCCACCGTCGCCGAACTCCAGGACATGATGGTCCGGGACCTGTGCGACGCCGTGCCCCGGACGCCGGACGCCGTCGTCGGCCTCTCCTTCGGAGCCGCGCTCGACCACCGCTCCGGCATCGTCTACGCCTCGGCGCCGCTCTGGGGCGGCCACAGCGAGCCGTACGACCTGCGGGCGGCGCTGGCCGCCCGGCGCTCCGACGTCCGGTGGCACATCGTCAACGACGTCACGGCCGCGCTCCTGCACGCCGCCTCGGCCGCCGACCGCGACGCACACCGCAAGGTGCTGCTGGCCACCGTCAGCTCGGGCATCGCCTGCCGGGTCATCGACCAGCGCCGGCGCCGGATCCCGGTGGACGGCTGCGGGTTGCAGGGCGAGATCGGCCACCTGCCGGCCACCGCCGAACTGGCCGGGCGTCCGGTCACCCTGGACTGCGACTGCGGGAGCACCGGACACCTGGCCGCGTACGCCTCCGGCCCCGGCATCGCCCGGATGGCGCGGGCCCTCGCCCGGCGGGAACCGGCCCGCTGGGCGGCCTCCCGACTCGCCCGGCTGACGGCCGGCGGCACCGGCTTCGAACCGGCGCTGCGCGCGGCACTGGACGACGGTGACGAGCCGGCCGCCGAACTGCTGGACGCGGTGACGGCCCCCGTCGCCGCCGTCCTGCGCACCGCCCTGTGCCTCGACCCCGAGCTGGACGAAGTGGTCCTGACCGGCGGTGTGGTCCACGGCCTGGGCCCCCACTACCGGCGCGCCCTGATGGGGCACCTCACCCGGCAGGGGCTGTACCTGACCAGCGAGCGCGCCCCCGACTGGGTCGACCGGCGGATCACCGTCACCGGCCCCGGGGAGGCCGACAGCCTGGCCGGGGCGGGGATCGCGGCCTGCGCCGGGGTGCCGGCATGAGCCCGGCCGGCCCCGCTTTGGAGCACCGGGCGCTGGTCCGCGAGTCGGGCCGGGTACGGCTGCGGCCGCGCCCCACCCGGGCCCCCGGACCGGGCGAGCTGCTGGTCGCCACCCAGGTGGCGGGGCTGTGCGGGACGGACATCCAGATGCTGCGCGGGTTGCGCGACGACCCGGCACCGGTGATCGGCCACGAGGGCATCGCCCGGGTGGTCGCCGCCGGTGCGGACACCCCGGACGCCCTGCGCCCGGGCACCCCGGTCGTGGTCAACCCGACCCACCGGTCGGACCCGTCCTTCCTGCTCGGACACACCGTCGACGGCCTGCTGCAGGAGCGCACCCTGATCCCCGCGACCGCCGTGCGGGGCGGCCTCGTGGTGCCGCTGGAGCGGCCGCCCGACGCGGTGCTCGGCACGCTGATCGAGCCGCTGGCCGCCGTCCGGTACGCCTTCGCCCTGCTGGCCACGGCCCGCCCGCGCACCCTGGTGGTCTACGGCGACGGCACCATCGGGCAGCTCGCGGTGCGCGCCGCCCGCCGCTGGCTGGTGGGCGTGCGCCGGGTCCTGCTGGTGCACCACACTCCCGCCGGGCTGGACTGGAGCGCCCGGCGGACCGGGCCCGGGGTCGAGTCGCTGCTGCACGGGGAGCCGGGTGGGCTGCCCCCGCTCGGCCCGGAGCCGACCGCGGCACTGCTCGCGACACCGCGCGACGCCACCGTGAGCGCGCTGGAGTCCGCCCTGCGCCTCGACAGCGGCCGGCTGACCGTCGACCTGTTCGGCGGCCTGCCTCCCGGCGCGGCCGGCACGCCGCTGCCGGGCGTCGACCTGGCCGCCGTCCGGGCCGCCAACTGCGCCGGGTTCCCGGTGCCGCCCGCCTTCACCGAGGTGGTCACCACCACCGGCCGACCCGTCCGGCTGACCGGTCACCGCGGCGTGGGCAACGACCATCTCGCCGAGGCGGCGGCCGAGTTGTCCCGGGACCCGGCCTCCTACCGCGACCTGGTGACCCATGTGGTGGGCCTGTCGGAGGCCGCCCGGATCATGAACGACCTGTCGGCGAGCCGGGCGCGGACCGTCGCCGGTCGCCGGCTCATCAAACTCGCGGTGCGGTTCGCCCCGCCGCCGTCGCCCCTGGAGGCCCCGTGACCGGCCCAGTGACAGACCCCGCGCAAGGCCCCGCGCACGGCCTCGCGACGGGACCGGCGACAGACCCCGCGACAGACCCCGCGACGGGACCGGTGACCGCGCTCGACCGGACCCGCCGGCGCGCGCTCGTGGTCGGCGGGTCCACCGGGATCGGCCGCGGCGTCGCGGACGCCTGGGCCGCGGCGGGGCTCGACGTCACGGTGCTCAGCCGGTCGGCCCCCGCCGGGACCGGCGCCGAGCGGCTCCGCTGGGCGGCCACCGACCTCACGGACGCCGACCGGGTCGCCGAGAACCTGGCGCTCGCCGCCGCCGGACCCCTGCACGCCGTCTGCTACTCGGCGGTCCACTACGGCGACCGCCGGGCCCCGTTCCGGGACTGCGCCGAGGCGGAGTGGCGCCGCCAGATCGACGTCAACCTGCACGGCCTCTGGCTGACACTCGCCCGGACGCTCCCGGCCCTGCGCCGCCCCGACGCCCCGGGGGTGTTCCTGGGGGTCTCGTCCGAGGTCGTCTACAACGCGGGGCCCGGGCGGTCCGGATACGCCGCCTCGAAGGCGGCCGCCTCGGCCCTGCTCGACTCCGTCGCGCAGGAGGAGACCACCGAACCGCCCGGCACCCAGGCCCTGCGGATCGTCCAGGCCCTGCCGGCCGGCATGGTCGACACCCCCGGGATCCGGCGCCGGCGCCCCGAGGGGTTCGACTACAGCGCCTACATGACGCCGGGGAGCTTCGCCCCGCTCGCCCGGGAACTGGCGGCCACCGCCGGGGCCGGACTGCACGGTGCCCATCTGGTGGTCGACGGCGCGGGCGCCTGGTACCCGGTGAGCGAGCGGTTCCCGGTCTCCCAGAGCCGCCGGATCCCGTCAGGGACGGGGTCATGACCGCCTCCCCTGTCGTCGGACTGGCCGGCTGGCGGCTGCCGGGTGACCACGTCACCGCGGTCGCGCTGGCCCACCGGATGGGCGCCGAGGGCCTCCAACTCGACCTCGGCGGCCCCAACCGGGGCCCCTGGCTCGACACGGCGGGGACCGTGGACCGGATCCGGGACGCCGGCGCCCGCCACGGGGTGCGGCTGCTCGCGGTCGCCGGCAACACCCTCAACGACATCGGCCTCCACGCGCCGGTGGGCAGCCGGGACGCGCTGCGCGTGCGCCGGGTCCTGATCCGGGTGCTCGACACGGCCCTGGCCCTGGGCGCGCCGCTGGCGTTCGTCCCGAGCTTCCGCCGCAGCGCCGTCCACGGACCTCGGGACCTGGAGCGGACGGCGGTCGTGCTGGCCTGGGCCGCCCACGAGGCGCAGGCCCGCGGCCTGCTGCTGGCCAACGAGAACGGCCTGGACCCGCGGCACGCGCGCGCCCTGGCCGAGCGGGTCGCCGCGCCCGCCTTCCGGCTGCTGCTGGACACCTACAACCCGCGGGTGGCCGGCATCGACGTGCTGGCCCTGATCGAGGCGACCCATGAGTGGATCGCGCCCCAGATCCACCTCAAGGACGGCACGGACGGCGTCGTGGCCCGCGAGCTCCTCGGCGCCGGGGACGGCCGGGTCCGGGCGGCGGTGGCCGCGCTGGCGGCCCGGGCGGGCCCGCCCGAGGCGCTCGTCCTGGAGAACGACTACCGCGACGGCGACCTGCGGCGCCTCGCGCTCGACCTCGCACGCGCACGGGCCCTGACATCCAGTTGAGGAGTCGCCTTGCCGAACCTTCCGGCCACCTACGTCACGACCACCCTGCGGGACGGCGTCGTCAGCCTCGGCGCGCGCCCCTTCCCTCGGGACGCCCTCGGCGCCGGCACCGTCGTGATCAAGCCCGACCACCTGGGAATCTGCCGCGCCGACGTCAAGGAGATCCTCGGCTCACGCGACGTCATGGCGGACCGGGGCCCGCTGTTCGGCCACGAACTCGTCGGCGCCGTCGCCTTCGCCGGGGCCGGTACCGGCTTCCGGGAGGGCGAGCCGGTCACCCTCAACCCCAACATCACCTCCGCCCGCACGACCGGCTTCGCCGAGTACGTCCTGGTGCACGGCACCGAGGAGCAGCTGGACCAGGCCGTGGTGCGGGTACCGGAGCCGAGCCGGCCGGACGGCGTCTGGATGCCCGAGCCGTTCGCCTGCGTCGTGCACGCGCTCCGCAAGCTGCTCCACCACACGGGCCTGCCGTCCCTGCGGGGCAAGCGGGCGGGCATCATCGGCGCCGGCTGCGCGGGGCTGATGTTCGCCATGTACGCGCGCCACCTCGGCGCGCCGGTCACGGTGTTCAACCGCGGCGAGCCCCGCCGCGCCTTCGCCCGGCAGCAGGGCATCCTCGCCGACGGCGAGGTGCTCCCCCTGACGGACGCGGCGGCGCCGGCCCACCGGGACGGCTTCGACATCGTGATCGTGGCGACCACCGTCGCCACGCCGGAACTGCTGGCGACCGCGGCCGGTCTGGCGGCCGACGGCGCGGTCCTGTTCGTCTACGGCGGCACCCGCCGCGGCGACAGCTTCCCGGCCGGCCGGGCGGACGTCGACGCCCTGCGGCGGCGGGAGCGCCTCGCGTCCGTGACGTACCGGGAGAAGCGGATCGACCTGGCGGGCGCCTACGGGTGCCTCCGGGAGGACTACGAGGAGGGCTTCCGGCTGCACGCGCGCCACCCGCGCGACTTCCCGCTCGAACGGCTGGCGTCACGACGGATCAGCCTCGACGAGTTCCCGCGCCGGGTGATGGACATGGCGACCGGGGCGGCGGACTTCCCCGGCAAGGTCCTGATCACGGTCGCCCCCGGGGAGTGACCCCGGCGGCCGGCCCGCACCCCGCGGCCGTGCTCCGCCGCCCACCGCGCGGCCGTGCTCCGCCACCCGGTGGGCGGCGGAGCACGGGCTCGACGGGGCACGGCCCGTCGGTGCGGGGCGGGATCAGAAGGTGAGGTTCCAGGCGTCGATCGTGCCGGTGTCGCCGGAGGCGCCGTCCTTGACCCGGAGCTTCCAGGTGCCGTTGGCCGCGCTCGCGGAGGCGTTCACGGTGTACGTCTTGGCGACGTTGTCCGCGCTGTCGTTGTTCGCGAAGTCCTCCAGCAGGTAGACCGTGCCGTCGGGGGCGACCAGCGAGATCACCAGGTCACCGCGGTAGGTGTGCTTGATGTCCACGCCGACCTTCAGGGTGGCGGGGGCGTTGCCGGTGACACCGGTGACGGCGATCGGGCTGTCCACGGTGGCGTTGTCGGCGATCGCCGCGTCCGTCAGGTTCTCGAAGTACTTCCCGGTGGGCGGCGTGGTGGTGCCGCCGACCGCCTTCAGCGCGTCGACCTGGCCCTCGCCGAAGAAGGCGTTGTTGGCGGTGGTGCCGGTGCAGCGGCTGTCCGAGGGGCAGGCCACGTCGTTGGCCTGGCCCGCGAGGCGGGCCCGGAGACCGGCCGGGGTGAGCGTCGGGTCGGCGCTCACGAGCAGCGCGGCCACCCCGGTGACGTGCGGGGACGCCATCGACGTCCCGCTCTTGGTGCCGTACTTGCCGCCGGGCAGGGTCGAGTAGACGCCGTTGGCGCCGTCGCCGCCGGGCGCCGCGACGTCGATGACGCCCTTGCCGAAGTTGGAGTAGGAGGCCTTGACGCTGCCGCTGCCCATCGCGGCCACGGTCACCACGCCCGGGAGTTCGGTGGGGATGTCGAGGCAGGCGTTGGTGATCGTCCGGGTGACCGGGGTCGAATCGTTGGGGCTCTCGCTGTCGGTCGTCTTGTTGGCGAGGTCGTAGTTCGAGTTGCCGGCCGCGGCGACCTGGAGCGAACCCTTGCCCTCGGCGTACTCCTGGGCGCGCCGGACGCCCTCGATGATGGCCGCCTGGTCGACGTTGTCCGGGCAGTTGAACTGCCACGGGTCGGTGTAGTAGCTGTTGTTGGTCACCTTGAAGCCGTGGTCACCGGCCCAGACGAAGCCGCACACGGTGTTCTCGGCGTAGAAGAGGGTGCTGGTCGGTTCGGCTATTCGGACCGAGGCGATCTTCACGCCGGGGGCGACCCCGATGACGCCCTTGCCGTTCTTGGCCGCCGCTATGGTGCCCGCCACGTGGGTGCCGTGGGTGTCGACGTCCCGCCAGGCGCCGGTGCGGGTGTCGGCCTTCCCGTAGGCGCAGGAGGCCGAGTCGGCGGCGTCGAAGTTCGGCGCGAGGTCCTGGTGCTGGTCGTCCACACCGGTGTCGAGGACGCCGACCTTGACGGTGGGCGAGCCGGTGCTGACGGCCCACGCCTGGTCGGCCTTGATCTGGGTCATGTCCCAGCGGTTCGACTCGGTGAGGGTGGTGGCCGACTGGGCGGGGTTGGCGGGCAGCGCGGGGTTGTACGCGTCGGCCGGTACGTCCGAGGTGCGGGTCGCGCCGACCTGCTGGATCCCGGCGACCCCGCGCAGCGCGGCCGCGAACCCGGCCGAGGTGGAGTGGGCGACGATCACGCCGATCGCGTCGTAGCCGGCGAAGACCGTGCCACCGTTGGCGGTGACGGCGCTCTTGGCGGCGGCGATGTCGGCGGGCGCGCTGATCACCAGGTAGGCGCGGGTCCCGGCCGCCCAACCGGCGGCCGCCTGCGGGGCGGTGGCCGCAGCGGGCGCCGCGACGACGGTCGGCACGCCGGCGGTGGCCGGCGCCTCGGCGGCGGCGGGGGCGACGGCCGTGAGAGGGGCGGCGGTGGCCGTCACGGCGGGGGCGGCCAGCGCCAGCGCCGAGAGGACGGCGAACGCGGCGGCCGGGCGACCGAGCCGCCGGGATATCAGGGGTGACACGTGGGTCCTCCGATCCGCCCGTGCGTGAGGGGTTCGCACGGAGTTTGAACGAAACATGCCAGATCAGTGAGCACTTGGGGAAGGCTTTACGCGTGACTACTTGTCACAACCGTGTCAACTTTTGATGTCGCCCCGTCACGCCCGCACCCCGGACCGGCCCCGGGCCCGCGCATCCGACGTCCGTGCAGGTGAACGCCGGTGCCGTCGGCACCGGTTCGTTCGTGCACGGGGCTAGGTTGGCGGGCGGCCACTGGCCCGAACCTCCGGAGGACACCGATGCCCATCCCCGCCCTGGACCACTCGACGACCCGCTACTCCCTCCCGCACGCCTACTGGATGGCCCGCGCCGCCGGGCTGGCCGCACTCGACCCGCCCGGCATCGAGGCGCAGGCCCGTGCCTGGGGCTTCGACGAAGTCCGGCACTTCGAGTCGACGCACCGGATGCCTTTCCCGATCGAGGACACCCAGGCCTACGTGATGGCGAGCGATCGCATGATCGTCACCGGCTTCCGGGGCACCGAGGTCCGGAAGATCTACGACTGGCTCACCGACGTCTCCACCCCGCCCGTCCCCGGGCCCGCGCACCAGGGCTTCATCCACTACGGCTTCCACCAGGCGCTGCAGTCCGTCTACCCCGACATCCGGGACACCCTCGGGGAACTGCGGACCGACGGCCAGAGCGTCTGGTTCACCGGTCACAGCCTCGGCGGCGCCCTCGCGATGCTCGCCGGCGCCCGCTGGTACTTCGAGGAGCCGCACCTGCTGCCCGACGGCGTCTACACCTTCGGCCAGCCCCGCACTTGCGAACGGCTGCTCGCCGGCGCCCACAACGCGGCCTTCAAGAACCGCTGCTACCGCTTCGTCAACAACAACGACATCGTCCCCCTGCTCCCGCCCGAGCCGGTCTTCACCCACGTCGAGGCGCTGCGCCACTTCGACGCGGACGGGCGGCTCCACGAGGCCATGCCGCTGGTCGCCGGCCTGAAGGACCGGGCCGCGGGCGTGCGCACCGACCTGTTCGCGCCGGAGACCGACGGGATCAGGGACCACCACCTGCCGAACTACCTCGCCGCGTTCGAGCGGAACCTCGCCGGAACCGGCTGACCGGCGCGCGGGGCCCGACCGGTCGGGTCGGCCCGGTCCGGAGGCGGTGGGCGCCGGCGCCCACCGCCTCCCGCCGGTCGGCGACTCACCCGCGGAGGTGCGCCGCCACCACCTCCAGCACCGCGTCCCGCTGTTCGGCCAGGTAGAAGTGGCCGCCCGGGAAGACCTTCAGGGCGAAGGCGCCGCTGGTGTGCCGGGCCCAGTCACCGGCCTGCTCCAGGGTGGCGCGCGCGTCCGCGTCCCCGGTCAGCGCGGTGATCGGCTGCGGGACGACGGCGTCCGGCTCGGACCGGTACGTCTCGATCGCGGTGTAGTCGCTGCGCAGCGCCGGCAGGATGACGGCCCGCAGCTCCGGGTCGGCCAGGAGCCGTTCGTCGGTACCGCCGAGCTCGGACACCTCGGCCAGCAGTCCGTCGTCGGAGAGCCGGTGCACGGCCGAGTCCCGGGGCCAGGAGGCCGAGCGGCTGCCGGAGACGAACAGGTGGTCCGGCCCGGCCACGCCGTCGCGGTCGAAGCGACGGGCCACCTCGAAGCAGACGGCCGCGCCCATACTGTGCCCGAAGAAGGTCAACGGCCGGTCGGCCCAGGGCAGCAGCGCCTCGTACACCCGGTCCGCGAGGACGTCGACCGAGTCGATCCCCGGCTCGCCGAACCTGTCCTGCCGGCCGGGGTACTGCACGGCCAGCACATCGGCGTACGGCGCCAGGGCGGTGGCGTAGTCGAGGAAGTAGCTCGCCGACCCACCGGCGTGCGGAAAGCAGACGACCCGGGCGGGTGCCGTGTCGACGGGGCGGAAACGGCGGAACCACGGGCTCTCGACGGTGGTACTGCGGGCCATCCGGGACACTCCCTGAGAACGGATCAGCTGCTGCTCTTCCGCCCCAGTCTCCCCTGCCTCCCCACCGGGCACCACGCCCCACCCGGTCCCGCACGCCACCCGGTCCCGCGCACCGCCACGGTCGCCCCCGCCCGGTCCCCTAGGAGCCGAAGCGGACGGCGGCGGCGCGCTCCCGGGAGACCCGGTCGAGCAGCAGGACGGAGGCGGCCTCCGGGGTGGGCGTCGGGACCTCGCCCCGGGCGTGCCGGGTGAACGCCGTGAGCAGCCGGTCGAGGCCCGTGCGGTGGCGGGCGAAGGCCCGGCGCGGGGCCCAGCGGCCGCGCTCCCGCTGACCGGCGAGGGCGGTGGCGGCGCCGACGTCCAGCAGGACGAGATGCAGTTCGCGCCCCTGGCGGGCGGCCGCGCCGGACAGCCAGCGGCGCATCCAGGCCCGGCTGCCGCAGTCGTGCACCAGCAGCGGACCGCCCCGGCGGACGGAGGCGCGCAGCAGGCGGAAGTGCTCCACCCGGGCCCACGGCCGGTAGACCGCGTACGGCAGGGCGGCCGGCATCACCGCCGCGCAGGCCTCGTGGACGGCCCGGGGGTCGACGGTGGCGGCCGCCCTGGTCCGGGCCCAGCGGCGCAGCAGGGTGCTCTTGCCGCTGCCGGGGAGTCCGGAGACCACCACGACGGCGTCCGGCGGGTAGTGGACGGTGAAGGCCGCGCCGGCCGCCCCCCTGAGGTCGACCAGGCCTCGCGGTTCCATCCCGGTCCGTGTCCCCTGCCGTACCGCGGTGCGCCCGCCCGGCGTGGTCGGCCTGTCCATCCTGCTCACTCATCCCCGTCGGTGCTCGACCTGGAACGATAACAACACCGACCGTCTGCCGGAGCGCGCGGTCCCCGTCTGTTCCACGCCTGACGCACTCCCCGGACGCATTGATGATGTGATGGACGGTCAGACCGGTGGGGCGCCGGCCGGCCGTCCATTCGCCGGCCCGCCTGTCCGGCCGGTCGTCCGGAAGAGGCGCACAGGCGTACCAGGGGCGCAGATCGGCGAGGTACCGCGCGCTGCCGATGCTTCGACCGCCCGCGCACGCAACCACACCGACGGCGGGTGCACCACGGAACCGCCCGTGGACACTCGACCCTACGGGGCGTCCTGCCGATATCCCCGGCACAACTCCCGTCGCACCGCCCTCCGGAGGCACCTGCCGTGACCTGGCTCCGCGTCCTGACCGCGCTCGGCATCCTCGCCGTGGCGGCCAGTGCCCTGCTCGTCTTCGCCCTCTGCACCGCCGCCGCCCGGGGCGACCGCGGCAGCCGGCGGGACCCGCAACGGGACCTGCGCGAGGACGCCGAGCGCAGCGGGCTGATCCGGCCCCCGGGCGGCGACGGCTGAGCAGGCCGGAAATCCCCAAAGCCCTTGCGGGGAAGGGCTGGTGACGAGACCCTCGGCTCACGGGCGCGCGGGGCGCCGCGGCAGGGGGGCCGACGGGTGTGGCATGACGTGTACTTCTGGAGCGCGGCCGGGCTGACGGCGGCGGCCTGGCTCATCGGCCTCGGGGGCGCGCTGGCGAGGGAACACGCCGTCAACCGGGCGGACATCCTGCGCCGGGACCTGTCGCTGCTCGACGTGGCCTTCCTGGCCGGTGGTCCGGGCCGGGTGGTGGACACCGTCCTGGTCACGATGGAGGGCCAGGGGCGGCTCGTGGTCTCCCGGGCGGGCAAGGTCACCCTGACGGACACCGGAACCGGCGCGACCGCCGACGGGACGGCGGCGGCCGACCCGGTCGAGCAGGCGCTGATCGAGGCCGTCGGCCCGCTGCGCAGCGTGGAGCTGACCACCCTGCGGGCCGAGGTCGCGCGCAGCGCCGCCGTCCAGGGGATCGGCGACCGGCTGGAGAAGGACCGGCTGCTGGTCAGCCGCTCGGTGCGGCGCCGCTACGCCCGGGCCCGGCAGGTGGTGCTGGCCGCGCCACTGGCCCCCGCCCTGGTGCTCGGCGTCGCCGGTGCGGTCGCCCTGGTCGACGACTCCGCGCACCGGCCGACCTGGTGGGTGCTGCTGATCGTGATCGCGGCCGCCGCGACCATGGCGCTGCTCGTCCGGCTGGTCGGCCCCGGGCGGGAGCAGGTGCCGGTCTGGGTGCGCCGGGAGCTCCACCGGATCCGCACGACGACCCTCCACTCGGTACCGAAGCAGCGTCCGCACATCGCCGCGACGGTGGTGTCCGCGGCGGGGCTCACGGTCCTCGGCGCGGTGGCGGTCAACGGCGCGCCGTCGGTGGCGGATCCGGCACTCCAGACCGCCCTGATCACCGCCTCGGCGTGGGAGGAGGCCGTGCGCGCCCAGGCCGCGTCCGGCACCGGCTGGCAGCCCGGGGACGGCGGCGTGGGCGCCGGCGGCTGGGGCGGGGACGGCGGCGCGGGCCACGGGTGCGGGGCGTCCGGCTGCGGCGGCTCGGGGTGCGGCGGGTCCTCCGGCTGCGGGGGCGGCTCGGGCTGCGGGGGCGGGGGAGGGTGCGGGGGCTGCGGGGGCTGCGGCGGGGGCCTCTGACCCCGGGGCGGCCCGGCCGGGCGGACGGGCTGGACGAGAACGGCACGGCGGACCGCAGTGCGCGAGGCACCCGGCCGTCCGACCGGCGGGCGGTGTCGACGCCAGGACACGACGTGTCCTATGGTGAACAACGTGTCCACCCGCGGTTCCCCGGCGGGTGACACGGCGCCGGTGCCTGCCCGACGGCCGCGCCGCGCCCGAGCGTTCCCGACCGAAGGAGAAGCACGGCCATGGCAGAGACCCTCACCGCCGCCAAGGCGGACCTGGTGGACCTCGCCCACCGGAGAATGCTGACCGCCATCCCCGACAACGACTGGACGATCCGGCAGAAGCTCGCGCTCACCTGCCGGATCCTGTTCGACGCCGGCCACGACTCCGGACTGGCCGGCCAGATCACCGCCCGCGCCGAACAGCCCGGCACCTACTACACCCAGCGGCTGGGCCTGGGCTTCGACGAGATCACCGAGTCCAACCTGCTGCTGGTGGACGAGGACCTCAACGTGCTGGAGGGCGAGGGGATGGCCAACCCGGCCAACCGCTTCCACAGTTGGGTCTACCGGGCCCGCCCGGACGTCACCTGCGTCATCCACACCCACCCGCTGCACATCTCCGCGCTGTCGATGCTGGAGAAGCCGCTGGTCGTCTCGCACATGGACCTCTGCCCGCTCTACGACGACTGCGCGTTCCTGGAGACCTGGCCCGGCATCCCGGTCGGCAACGAGGAGGGCGAGATCATCACCGCCGCGCTCGGCGACAAGCGCGCACTGCTCCTGGCCCATCACGGGCAACTGGTGGCCACCGGCACCGTCGAGGAGTCCTGCGTCCTCGCCGTGCTGTTCGAGCGGGCCGCCGAACTCCAGCTGCTGGCCTCGGCCGCCGGCCGGATCCAGGAGATCCCCGACCTCCTGGCCCGTGAGGCGCACGACTGGATCTCCACCCCCAAGCGCGGCCAGGCCTCCTTCGGCTACTACGCCCGCCGTGCCCTGCGGGCCGGCCACGGCGACGCGCTCGACACCTTCGCCCCGGAAGGCGGTGCCTGACATGGCCGGTACGCCCCTGGAAGGGATCATCGCCTACCCGGTGACCCCGTTCTCCCCCACCGACGGCGGTCTCGACACCGCCCGCCTGACCACCCTGATCGACCGCCTGGTCGAGGCCGGCTGCCACGCCGTGGCACCGCTCGGCTCGACCGGGGAGAGCGCCTACCTGGACGACCAGGAGTGGTTCACCGCCGCCGAGACCTCGGTGGGCGCGGTGGCCGGGCGGGTGCCGACCGTGGTCGGCATCGCCGACCTCACCACCCGCAACGCCGTCCGCCGGGCCCGGTTCGCCGAACAGGTGGGCGCCGACGCGGTGATGGTCCTGCCGCTGTCGTACTGGAAGCTGGACGAGCGCGAGATCACCCGCCACTTCACCGAGGTCGCGGGCGCGGTCTCGATCCCCGTGATGATCTACAACAACCCCGCCACCAGCGGTGTCGACCTCTCCCCCGAGCTGATGGTCGAGCTGGTCGAGCGGGTCGAGAACATCACCATGGTGAAGGAGAGCAGCGGCGATGTGCAGCGGATGCACCGCCTCACCCAACTCACCGGTGGCGAACTGCCGTTCTTCAACGGCAGCAACCCGCTGGCACTGGAGGCGTTCGCCGCCGGCGCGGCCGGCTGGTGCACCGCCGCGCCGAACCTGATACCCGAGGCGGTGCTGGAGCTGCACCGGGCGGTGCGGGTCGGCGACCTGGACGCCGCCCGCCAGGCCTTCTACCGCCAGCTGCCCGTCCTGCAGTTCATCCTCCGGGGCGGACTGCCCACCACGATCAAGGCCGGACTGGCGCTGCGCGGCCTGGACGTCGGACAGCCGCGCCGGCCGCTGCTGCCGCTGGACGACGAGCGCACCCGCCGGCTGGCCGAGCTGCTCGCGACCCTGGACTGACCCGCCGTCAGGGCAGGCTGGGCACCCGGTCCGACGGGCCGGCCGGGTCGTCGTGGATCACCACGAGGATCGCGGCCGGCTCCGGACCGGTGCTCCGGCAGCGGTGCGGCAGCGCCGAGTTGAAGTACACGCTGTCCCCCGGCGCGAGTTCGACCGTCCGCTCGGGGAACTCCAGCTCGACCGTCCCGGCATGGACGAAGAAGAACTCCTCACCCGCGTGGGACTTGAAGGGCGAGTCGGCCGGCTCGACCGGCGGGTACATCATGAACGGCACCATCCGCTTGCCGCTGAGGCCGGTCGCGATGCCCTCGTAGTGCGGGCCGCCGCGGCCGGCGCCGTCGGCCATCGGCGTCCGTTCGCCGGCCCGGACCACCGTGACCAGCTCGGGCTCCACGTCCTCCGAGAACAGCCGGCCGACATCGACGTTCAACGCGTGCGCCAGCTTGAGGGCGGTCGAGATCGAGGGATCACTGAGCCCCCGCTCCACCTTGGAGAGGTAGCTCTTGGTCACGCCGACCTGCGCCGCCAGCGCCTCCAGGCTCAGCCGGTTCTGCTTCCTCAGCACTCTCACGCGGCTGCTCATGCGGCACCTCTCACCCCGGAACGTCCGGTTCAGTATCCCATCGCTGCCCGGCCCCGGTGCCGTGGGGCCGGGCAGCGGTTCGGCTCCGTCGGTCAGTGACCGTCGATGTCGTCGGGGCGGACGGCGATGTGGTCGGCGCCCAGGTCGACGGCGACCCGGTGCTCCATCCCCAGGGCCTCCAGGAACTTCACCGGCAGCTGCACCCGCCCGGTCCGGTCGAGCATCACGTACTCGCGCTCGTTCACCGACTCCTCGCCGTGCTCGTCCGTCACCGTCCGGCGCAGCACCTCGCTGCTGGTGCGGCCGTCGCGGATGGCGACGGTACGGCGGACCTCGGCGGCGACCATGGGGTCGTGGGTGACGATCACGACGGTCGCGCCCAGCTCCCGGTTGACGGTCCGGAAGGCCTCGAAGATCCCGGCGGCGGTCTCGGAGTCGAGTTCACCGGTCGGCTCGTCGGCGAGCAGCACGGGCGGGTTGTTGGCCATGCCCACCGCGATGGCCACCCGCTGCTGCTGGCCGCCGGAGAGCTCCGCGGGCCGCCGGTGGGCGAGGTCTCCCAGGTCCATCGCCTCCAGGAGCTCGGCCACCCGGGCCGCCTGCCGCTTGGCCCGCGCCCCACCACCGGAGCGGCCGCGCAGCTGCATCGGCAGGGCGATGTTCTCGGCGGCGGTCAGGAAGGGGAGGAGGTTGCGGGCGGTCTGCTGCCAGATGAAGCCCACCACCTCACGGCGGTAGCGCAGCCGCTCCCGGGTCGACATCTCCAGCAGGTCGCAGCCGGCGACGGTGGCCGTCCCGGCGGTCGGCACGTCCAGCCCGGCCAGGATCGTCAGCAGCGTCGACTTGCCGCTGCCCGACGCGCCCACCAGAGCGACCAGGTCACCCTGGCGGATCGTCAGCTCCAGCCCCTGCAGGGCCTGTACCTCCACGCCCTCGGCGCTGAAGATCCGCACCAACCGCTCGCAGACGATCGCCGCGTCCCCGGCGGCCACCCGCGGCGCCGCGGCCGCCAGCGCCCGCTGCCGCAACTCGTCGAGCGTCGGGACCTCGACGACCGCCCCGCCCTCGGACACACTGCTCACCACTGATCTCCTGTCGCCGCCGCGCCTGGGCGCGCTCCTGGTCGCGATTGCCACGGGTCGGTTCCCTCGCCGACCGTCCGGCCGGCTGCCTCGTCGTCGGCCGGTGGCCGGTCCGGGCGGGCGTCGGTCATCGCTGGTCCCCCGCCCGCAGTTCGGTACTGATCTGGCGTCGGCCGGAGATCAGTGCCTCGGCCAGCACTCCGGCCGTGACCAGCGCCGCCAGGCCGAGGACCTGGAACAGCACCGGCGGCAGCGCCGGCTCCAGCCCGGCCGGCACGGGGGCGCCGACCAGCGCCGACAGGTCGATCGCCGGCCCCAGCAGGGCGACCGCGGCCAGCGCCACCACTCCCCCGCCGACGGCCGCGACCAGGGTCTGCGGCAGGGTCTCGACCACGATCAACGCCAGCCCCTGCCGGGGCCGCAGCCCCATCGTGCGCAGGCGCGCCAGCATCGCCGCCCGCTCCGGAGCCGCCCGGAGCAACGTCAACAGGACGGCGAGGAGGGCGAACCCGGCGGCGCCGATCACCGCGGCCCAGAACAGCCGCCCGGCCGAGTGCTGCAGCGGATCGTTGGCCAGCTCGGCGGCCCGGGCCGCGCTGGTGCGGAACAGGTACCCGGCCGGTGGCGCGTCGGCCTCGGCCGGCGCCTGGGCCGCCGGCGCGGTCCCGGACGGCGCGGGCGCCACGGTCGACGGCGCCGCGCCGCCACCGCTCCGCACCGGGGCCGGCTCGCGCAGCAGCCCCTTCAGCTGCCGCTCGTCGATGTCACCGGTGGCGAACCAGAGGTTGGCGCCCTTGAGGCCGGGCAGCCGCGCGGTCGACGGGCCGGCCGGCAGCACGACGAAGCGTCGGGTGGAGTTCTCCAGCGCCGGGGTGCCGTCGACGGTACCGGCCGACTTCGCGAGCAGCTCCCACCCGTTGGGCATCCGCAGGCGGTAGCTCCCGCCACCGATCTTCTTCGCGACCTCGGTGCTGAACAGCGCCGGCACGGGCGTGTCGATCCCGCCGTCGTCACCCGCGAGGACGGCCGGGTCGAACGCGCCGCGCCCCACCGTCCGGGACAGCTCGGCGTACGCCCGCGGGTCCACCACCAGCGCGCTGACCCGGGTGGGGCCGCTGTCCGCGCCGAGCAGGAACACCTCGCTCTCCCACCAGACGGGGGTGGCCGTCCTCACCCCGGGCAGCGCGCCGGCCGCCGCGATGAAGCCGGGCGGCAGCACGGCACCGGTCGGTGCCCCGACGACCGCGTCCCCACCGACCGCGCTCAGCGCGGCCTGCGCCCGTCCCCGGTCGACGGCGTCCAGCACGGTGGCGCCGAAGCCCGCCGTCGTCACCGCAAGCATCAACGCCAGCAGCGGCAGCACCGACGGACGCGGCCGCCCGCCCGCCCCGCGCGCGGCCCGGGCCAGTCCCAGGAACCCCACGACTCCCGCGCCCCGGCCGACCACCCGCGCCAAGCCGCCCACCAGCACCGGCTGCAGTCGTGCCAGCGCCAGACCACCCGTCAACGCCAACAGCAGCGGCGCCGCCACCAGCATCGGATCCAGCCCGCCCCCCGGCGGCACCACCCCGCGGCGCCGGACCTCCAGCACCGCCGCCACCGTCACCGCCACGACCACGAGCTCACCGACCAGCCGGCGCCGCGCACCCGGAGCACGCGGCACCGACCACAACAGCGCCGCCCGGACCGGAAAGCCCAGCAGGGCCAGCAACGACACCGCCAGCGCCACCACCGCGGACCCCCACCACCGCGGCGTCGGCAACAGCCACCACATCAGGGCGGTCGCCACCACCGCGGCCGGCAGCACGGTCACCGCGCCCTCGCCGAGCAGCCGCCGCACCACCCCGCCGCGCGACCCGCCGCGCGCCTGCAGCAACCGCAGCTCGCCGACCCGCCGGTCCCCCGCCAGACCCGCCGCCAGACAGAGCACCACCACCGCCACCCCGGCCAACCCCGCCGGACCGACCGCCGCCAACGGCGCCGCCGCGTCCCGCCGCGCCACCGCCTGCCCGAACAACTCCGGCAGCTCCGAGGTGACCCGCAGGTCCTCGCGGCCGGTCAGCGTGGTGAGGCGGGTCCCGGTGGAGCCCGCGACGTAGGAGGAGATCTCCTCCCTGGTCCGGTCCAACTGGTCGGCGCGCAGGGCGCCGGTGTCGACGGGCAGTCGCCAGAAGTCCGTCGCGCCCCCTCCCCACGGGGCGATCAGGTCCGTCGTGCCGGCGGCGACCACACCGCCGGTGCGCCACGCGAGCTTCTTGGCGGTTTCCAGACAGGCCCGCTCGGGGCAGGGCAGGTCGGCCCAGTACGGGTCCGCGGGGTCGTTGGCGCTGAAGAGGCCGACCACCTCGGCCCGCACCGGGTCGCCGGTGGTCGAGGAGCCGGCGTCGACGATGTCGCCGAGGTGGATGTTGACGGTGTCGGCGGCGCTCCTGCTGATCGCGATCGGCACCGGTCCGCTGCCGCCGTCCGCGCCGGGCCACCGGCCGGCCACCAGTGCGGCACGGTCGGTGAGGCCCTGCACGTAGAGCAGGTCGAGCAGGGGCGGGGCGTCGTCGTCGAGATGGGCGTACCCGGGGTTCAGCATCGGACGCGCCTTGTTGCCACGCGTGCCGTACACCGGGCCACCGGCCGCCAGCCGGAAGGTCTCGTTCGGGTAGGAGGCGAGCTTCGCCGCCACCTTGTCGAGGTCGGCGGAGTCGTACTGATGGCGCCCGGTGGCCTGCAGACTGGTCCAGGACGGGCCGCGGTCGTGCAGGAACTCGCGCAGCGCGGCGTCCGTCCCCCGGTCGACGGCGCGGGGGAAGGCGGCGGCCAGGAGGACGGTGACGAAGGCCAGCGCCGCCATCAGCACGGCGGCCAGCGGTGCCGTCCGCAGCCTGGTCCGCACCCAGGGCGCGGGGCGCAACGCGCCGGTGGTGCCCGCGGGGCCCGTGGTTCCCGCCGGGCCCGTGGAGCTGGGCGTGCCGGTGGGCCTGGGCGTGCCGGTGCCGGCCGGGGTGGTCACATCTCCTCCACATGCCGCAGCCGGGCGGCCACGTTTCGACGGCGGCGCCCGCTGAGGGAGGCCGACAACAGGGCGACGACGGTGATCGCGGCCGCGAGCAGCAGGGCCGGGCCGAGCGGCAGGTCGACCAGCACCTCGGGCACCGGCCGGCGGGCGGCCGGGGTGAGCACCACCAGCGGCACCACCAGGTGGACGGTCAGGGCGCCGAGAGCCAGCCCGACGACGCTGCCCAGCGCGACCAGCACGCCCTGTTCGGCGGCGACCGTCCGGCGCAGCCACCGCCGCGGAGTACCGAGCGCGAGCAGCACGGTGAACTCCCCCGCGCGTTCGCGGGCCGAGGCGGCCGACGCTGCGGCGAAGCCGATCGCCGCCAGCACGGCGCTGACCACGGCGATCGCGGCCAGCGCGTTCTGCGGCGCGGAGCCGATCGGGTCCGCGAGCAGGTCCGCCGCCACCTCGTCGCGCAGCAGCAGTCGCTGTCCGCCCGGTTCGGCCCGCAGCTTGGCCGCGGCCTGGGCGGGCACGGTGTCCCCCGGGCCCGCGGCGGGCAGCCACCATTCGGAGGCGGCCGGCAGCTGCCGGCCGGCGGCCGCGAGCAGCCGGCCGGTGGTGGCGAGGTCGATCGCGAGCGCGGTGTCCCCGACCACGGGCAGCGACTCGACGGCGCCGGCGATCCTGACCGGCAGGGTGGTGCCGGCGAACGCCACCTGGACGGTGTCACCGACCGCCGCGCCGACGGCGCTCAGATAGCCGCGGGTGGCGACCCCGGCGACCCGGTCCGGGGCCGTGGTACCGGCCGGAGCCAGGACGGCCTGGAGGCTGTCGACGCCGCCGCGCCCCTTCTGGTAGTGGATCTTGAGCAACCGCTGCTCGCCGGCGCCGGCGGCCACGACGGTGGACGCGGACGTGTCCTTGCCCTGGACGGTGACCGTGCTCCAGGCCAGACCGGCCGGCGCGGCGACCGGACCGGCCGGTCCGGTCGCGGTGTCGGAGACGCCGATCCCGTGGACGGTCAGGTCGCCGGTGAGCACGGTCGTGCGGTCCGAACCGAACACGACGACCAGGCCGGCCAGTGTGAGCGGCGCGGCGGCCGAGCCGACCGGTGCGTCGGTGAGCGCCGCGAGATCGGCGGTGGCCACGGCGTCGCCCTGGTCGGGGACGCCCGCCAACGGAGCGCGGAACGTACTCCCGAACCGGTCGCGCAGCACCAGCCAGACGTCCGGGTGCGTGTCGAACTCCCCGGCCGGCGCGATGGTGAGTCGGACGTCGACGCGCCGGGGGTTGCCGGGCAGCGGCAGCCCGGCCTGGAGACCGGTCGGCGCGGGCTCGGCCAACGGCGCGAACACCTCCCGCGCGCTCTGCCCGCCCAGCAGGTCCGCCCGCACCGGCACCCGGTCCGCGAACCCGGCGGCGTCCAGCGCCAGGACCTGACCCGTCGCGCCGCCCGGCAGCGAATTCTCCTGCCGCACCACCGGAACCACGCGCTCGCCACCCGGCAGCGCCCCGTACCGGCCGCCCTGACCCATGGACGCCGTCGCCGACCCGAAGATCCGCAGGCCGCCCGCCGACACGAAGTCCGCCTGATCACGCTGCGAACCCGACCAGCTGGCGTGCTGACCCAACGCCAGCACCCCCGTCGACACCGCGAGCACCAGCAACAGCACCGGCCCCGCGGCGCGCCCGGGCCGACGCGCCAGCTGCCAACCCGCCAGGGCCGGCACCAGACCCCGGCCCCGCGCCGCCGACCTGCCGCCGAGCCGGGCGGCGAACGGCAGCAGCCGCAGCACCAGCAGCGTCCCCGCGCACAGCAGCAGGGTCGGAGCCGCCACCAGCACCGGGTCCAGGCCCAGCTTGCCCTCGGCATCGGCCGACAGCCCACCGCTGTAGCGCGACAGCTGGAAGTAGGCCAGCACCGCCAGCGCCACCACCGCGAGGTCGGCGCCCGAGCGGACCGCTCCCGCCACCAGCGCCTGGCGCCGGCCGGCCCGGCGCAGCACCGCCCCGCCGGCGCCGCGGAACACCGCCGGAGCCGCCGTCAGCAGTACACAGGCCAGCGCGCACAGACCCGCGACCGGCCACCACGTCCAGCTCAGCCCGGTGTCCAGCGGCACCCGGGACAACGATCCGAAGCGCGCCAGCACCCGCAGCAGCAAGGGGACCAGCAAGGGCGCCAGCACCGCCGCCGGCAGCGCCAGCAGCAACGACTCCGCCGCCGTGAACGCCCCCAGCCGCACGCCCGAGGCGCCGCGCGCCGCGAGCAGGGCGTTCTCACCCACCTGCCGGGCCGCCATCAGATGCACCACCAGCAACAGGACCGCGGCGGCGAGCACCACCAGTTGCAGCGCGCCGATCAGCAGGGTGGACCGGGCGACCAGCGCGCTGGATTCCAACTCCTGCAGAAATACCGGAAGGTCGGTCGATATCTGGAGGCCGGCCGTCCTGCCCAGCTCTTCGGCGAGACCGGCGGCCCGGTCCCGGACGGCAGCGGCCCCGGAGGCCCGGACGGCGGAGAAGTCCGCGCCGAGCAGCCAGCTCCGGCCGTTCTGCGGAACGCCCGCGACGGTGAAGGCACTGTCGTCGACCAGTAGCGGCCCGTAGGTGGCGAACCCACCGACCAGGATCTCGCGACCACCCACCGGGTCCAACCGCCAGTACGGGTCCGCGAGATCCGTGGCCCGGTAGACGCCCGTGACGCGGACGGTGAGCGCCGCGCCGCTCAGGCGGTCGTCCAGCCGGACCTCGGCCGGCAGCGCCCCGGCCGTCAGGCCCAGCCGCACCAGCGCCGCCTGCGGGACGGCCACCTGCACCGGCCCCGCACCGGCCGCTGCCGCCGCCGGCCACGACCCGGCCACCAGGGTGACCCGGTCGTGGGAGAGCGTGGCGAGCAGGGTGAGATCGGTCTGCTTCCCCGCCTGCGCGCCGGCGGTGGCGGGCGTGGGCGCGGTGGCAGGGGCGGTGGCGGACGCGGTGGCGGGGGTCGCCGCGGCGGCCGGGAGGCCGTAGGAACGGCTGCGGGCCAGACTCTCGGCGTGCACGGGCAGGCCGCCGAAGAGCCGGTCGGCGTAGCCGGCCACCGCCGCGTCGTCCGCGGCCCGCTTGTCCTGGCCGTGCTCGGCCTTCACCAGGACGGTACTCCGGGCCTGGCCCGACACCTGGAGCGACTGTCGAAGCCCAGCCTCCCCCACGCTGCGGTTGAACGCCACCAGTGCGGTGAGCACCGCCGTGGTGATCAACACCGTGAGTAGGACGGCGGTGGCCAACGGCAGTCGCCCGCGCAGACGGCGCACGACAAAGCCGAGCATCCTCTTCCTCCCCCGCTGCATACCGGCCGCGTCCGGCACCTCCGTCCGGGCACTCGCTGCCACGGGATGGATGCCTGTCACACACCGCTACGGTGATCACCGGCGCTTGATCACCGGATAGCGGACGATGTTGTCAGATTCACTCTTCAAACGGAAGGGACTTGCGCGAATCATGTAACTAGTGAGCAAATTCTCCGCGTTGGCAGCACATCGAATCGGCACCCACTGCACGCCAACAACGTCGCGGCCGCGCCGCGCGGTTCAATGGCCGATCAATATGCCATGGACACCTCATTTGTTTGGCCCGTCATGAGTACCGCACTTCAGTCGAGGAACACCCAGGGGGGACGCCCAATGACGCAGCAAACGGCCGCCACCGTCACCACCGGTATGGTCACCGTCACCGACCTCACGCACAGCTTCGGCACCGGCGACCGCACCGTGCACGCACTGCGGGGCGTATCCTTCACCGCCCGGCGCGGTGAACTCACCGCTCTCAAAGGCCGCTCCGGCTCCGGCAAGACCACCCTGCTCAACCTCGTCGGCGGCCTCGACACCCCCACCGGCGGCACCATCACTCTCGACGGCACCGACCTCGACCAGCTCGACGAGAACGGCCGGCTCGCCCTGCGCCGCGACCGCATCGGCTTCGTCTTCCAGTCCTTCGGCCTGATCCCCGTCCTCACCGCCGCCGAGAACGTCGGCATCCCCATGCGCCTGCGCAACACCCCCGCCCAGGAACGCGAGGAGCGCGCCCGCACCCTCCTCGCCCTCGTCGGCCTCAGCGAGCACGCCCACCAGCGGCCCGCCGAACTCTCCGGCGGACAGCAGCAGCGCGTCGCCATCGCCCGCGCCCTCGCCAACGAACCCGACCTCATCATCGCCGACGAGCCCACCGGCCAACTCGACTCCGAAACCGGTCGCTCCATCATGGAGCTCCTGCGCGCCGTCGTCCGCAGCCAGGGCGTCACCGCCCTGGTCGCCACCCACGACCCCACCCTGATGGAACTCGCCGACCGCGTGATCGAACTCCGCGACGGCCACATCCACACTCCCGAGGTCTGACCCCCTCGGCCCGTCCGGGCACCGGCGCCGCCCGTCGGGGCAGGGAACGGTTGCCCGTCCGGCCCCACCCGCACCGGCCCGGACCGGCCGCGCCCGGAGCCGAACGGGCAACCCCAGGGCCGAACGGGCAGCCCGGGGCCGACGGGGCGCCGCGCTCAGAGCGCCCTGAGCGCGGCCTCGCACTCGCGGCAGCGCCGGGTGCGCTGGGACGGCGGGTACCAGGGCGCCCCCGGCCCGGACGGCCGGTAGCCCTCCCGTTCGAGATCTCCCGTCCCGATCCCGCAGAAGGTGACCGGCCCCGGATCCTCCGGCACCTCCGTATCGGCCGGCGCCGCGTGCACCCAGCGGATCCGCGCGCCCACGTCGACCTCCTCCGCGTCCAGCACCTCCGTGGACGGCTCCAGCTCGACCAGCACGATCACTCCGCTCATACCTCGACCCTGCCCCCGGCCCGCACGAGCCGCATCCCGGCCGCCGGGGGGCGGGGCGGCCACGCCTCGTCGCGGACCCCCTTGGCCCACCGAAGCCGGACTCCGCTCGCCGCACCCGTCCGCACGAGGCCGACACCTCCGCCCGACCGGTTCCGCGAATGGTCGAGCCCGGGAATCGCCCTGCGCTCCGCCCAGCGAGGCTTACCGTGCGCCCGAGAACCCTCCGCCGGTCCCACCCACGACGGAAAGCCTCAGGAACCGCGACAAACGCACGCCCCGGCCCGCGCACGTCGCCTCCCATTTCGATCTGTTCGCATACGCCGCCGCGGTCCACCTGGTGACGTCGTACGGCAACGGGTGTGTCGACCGGAAGCAGTCACGGCAGTTCTGTCAGCGGCAGTTCTGACGGTGCCGGCTCGGTGCTCGGCCAGGAAGGCCGTCCGACCGGGCGGGCGATCCGCCTTCACGAACCAGGAGTTGGCGCAGGACGGGACCGGCAAGCTGTTTCTGATGGGCTTCCTCACCTGCCTGCTCAATCCCAAGGTGGCCATCCTCCACATCTCCCTGCTGCCGCGGTTCGTCGACCCGACGCTCGGCCATGTCGGCCTGCAGGGGGTGCTGTTGGGGCTGACCCAGATCGCGATGGGGGTCGCGGGCAACGCGTTCTTCATCGTGACGGCGGGCTCGGTCGCCGGGTTCTTCGGGCGACACCCGCTCTGGCAGCGCGTGCACCGCTATGTGATGGGCACCGCGCTGGCGGGCTTCGCCGTCAGGATCGCCACCGAGCGGACGGGCGCGGCGGTCGCCCTGCGCTGACGGGCCGGCACGGGGCGGGCCGGCACGGGGCGGGCCGGCACGGGGCGGGCCGGCACGGGACCCGAGGGGTGGATCCGGGATCACTCCGTGACGGGCAGGCACTCGGCGAGCAGCCCGACGATGTCGCGCCAGGCCCGCTCAGCGGGATCGCGCGCGCCAACATCTCCGCGGGGTCGGTGAACCAGCGCCCGCCGTTGATGACGAAGGCCAGCGCCACATAACCGAGTTCGGCCAGGGCGTCGGCCCGCCGGCGCCGGAAGTCGTTCAGGCCCGGCCCTTCGGGCCCGAGCAGGACGGCGGGACGGCGGTCGGCACCCGCCGGAAGCGCGCGGTGCCCGATCATCGTGAGACCGTCGGCCCGATACTCGACCGTGCGGGTGGTAACCATCGACATGGGACCGGACTCTAGTGTCCTGCGCGCCTGATCTGGCCGGTTGTCGGCCGGCGACAGAACGGCGCGGCCCCCGCCACACCGTCGGCCCGCTTCCACCCCGGACCTCGGGCCTCGTCGTGGACCAGCTCACCCGCCGGGCCCGCCGAGCCCGTTGCGGCACCATCGTCCGATGCGCACAGGCGGATGTCCTCGACCCGCTGTCCAGTGTGCGGTCCGGGCCGGCGCGGTGTTCACCGCTCCGTTGCCGCTCATCGCCGGCGGACCGGCAGTGGCCGACACGTCGAGCGGCCTCCTCGGACGCCGGGGATTCAGGGTGCCACCGGGCTCGGCTCCGCGAGGTGGGCGTCCATGGCGGCGTTCAGATCGGTCATGAACCGCTCGAACCGCTCCAGGAGCTGTGGCGGGTAAGGGGCCATCGCGGCGTCGAGGCGCTCGGCGAGCGGGCCGAAGAACTCGTCCGCCCGTTCCTGGATGTGCGGACCGCTACGCAGGGTGACGACGCGCCGGTCGGAGTGCTCGCGGGTGCGGGTGATGTGCCCGGCCGCTTCGAGGCGGTTCAGGAGGGCGGTGGTGGCGCCCGTGGACAGGGAGATGCGCTCGCTCAGCCGGGCCGGTGACAGCGGCGTCCCGCGTTCCTCGGCGGCGGCGATCTCCAGGACAGCGGTCGCGTCGGTGGAGTGCAGGCCCAGCCATGCCGCGAAGCGCCGGCCCAACTCGGCGTAGTGGCCGCCGTAGATCCGCAGCCCCTCCATCAGCCGCTCGCGCCGCGCCGCGACGCCGTCGCCCATCGCTTCCTCCACCGGGACCGCCACCTCGTCTCGCCTGCCGGGCGTCCAGGTGGGCGGCCCGCTTTGACAACCTACCCTCACCAATTTACCTTCATGGTGGAATTACTTCACCATGGAGGTATCTGGCGTGAGTGACCTGTCCCCCATCCCCGACAGGGCGACCGGGCCCTACCGGTGGCGATGGCTGATCCTGGTGGTGATGATCGTCGCGGAGATCATGGATCTCCTGGACGCCTCGATCGTCAACGTCGCCGGACCGGACCTGGAGAGATCCCTCGGCGCCGGTCCCGTCGGACTGCAATGGGTGATCGGCGGCTACGCCCTCACCCTGGGCGCCGGGCTCGTGCTAGGCGGCCGGCTCGGCGACCGCCACGGCCGGCGCCGGATGTTCCTGATCGGACTCGCGGCGTTCACCGCGGCCTCGCTGCTGTGCGCGACCGCGCCGAACATCGAGGCGCTGATCGCCTTCCGCCTGCTGCAGGGCACCGCCGGAGCGATGCTGCTGCCCCAGGGCCTGGGCCTGCTGCGGGAGAACTTCTCCGGCCCCGAGCTCACCAAGGTCTTCGCGATCTTCGGACCCGTCCTCGGCCTGGGCGGCATCATCGGCCCGGTCCTGGGCGGCTTCCTCATCGAGGGCGACTTCTTCGACCTGGGCTGGCGGTCGGTGTTCCTGATCAACCTGCCCATCGGCGTCGCGGCACTGATCGTCGCCGCGACGTTCGTGCCCAGGAAGGCGGGCGACCGCACGGTCCGGGTCGACCTGACCGGCGCGGCCCTGGTCGTGATCTCCTGCGCCCTGCTGGTACTGCCCCTCAACCAGGGCCAGGAGAACGGCTGGCGCCCGTGGACGTGGCTGTCCATGGCCGCGTCGGCGGTCGGGTTCGCCCTCTTCGCCCTCCAGCAGCGCCGCACGGCCGCCGCGGGCCGCGAGCCGCTGGTGACCCCGGGCCTGCTGCGCAAGCCCGCCTTCACCGTCGGGCTCGGCGGCATCGCCCTGTTCTTCGGCGGGCTCATCGGTACCCAGCTCGTGCTGACCCTGTTCCTCCAGATCGGCCGGCACTTCACCGCCGGCGAGGCGGGCCTGGGCAACCTGCCCCTCGCGGTGGGAACCGCGATCGGCGGCGCGGTCAGCGGCGCGTTCCTCGCGGACAGGATCGGCCGCAAGGTGCTCCAGATCGGACCGCTGGTCCAGCTGGCCGGCGCGGCCGTGCTGTGGTTCGAGCTCGACGACCTCGACGCCGCCTCGTTCTCGATCTGGGACATCGCTCCCGGCGTGGCGGTGGCGGGCATCGGCGCCGGCATGGTGATCGCGGCCCTGTTCAGCTTCATCCTGGCCGCGGTCGACGACGACGAGATCGGATCCGCCTCCGGTGTCCTGTCGGCGGTCCAGGCAGTCGGCGGCTCCATCGGCGTCGCGGTCTTCGGCTCGGTGTTCTTCGCCCGGGCCGAGACCGGTGACTTCACCGGCGGCTTCCACCGTGCGCTGATCGTCCAGGCGTGCCTGCTGGTGGCCTTCTTCGCGATCACCTTCCTGCTGCCCGAGAAGGGGCGCCCCGAAGGGGAGCAGCACGGCATCTCCCCCGAGACGACCGCCGGCGACTCCGGCAGCAGGCAGAACGTCGCCGCGTGAAACACGGCTGGGGAGAGCGCCCACCGAAGCGGTCTCCCCGGACCGATGTCGGACCACCGGGCAACCCCGCCCGACCGCACGCCACGGGGAAACGCCCGGACGAAGGCGACGGGTGGACGTGGGGCCGGCCTTGAGCGCTAGGTCATCAGGCCTCAGGGCCCGTGCCTGCGGCGCTCTCGCCCTGGTGGCGGAGGGCCGCACCACCAGGGGCGGGATCGTCAGGCGGCGCGGCACAGCTCGGCGGGATCGGTCCGGGCCGAGCCGTGCGTCACGGCCACGGGCCGCGCGGTGGGAGCGGTCCGCGAGCGGTCGCGGGCGAAGACGACCAGGCGCAGCACCAGGAACCGCGCCGTGCCGGCGAGCGCGGAGGCCGACAGGTAGACGACCTGGTCGAGCAGCATTCCGGGCGATGCCACCGTCTGTCGCAGGAGGACCATCGCCGCACAGGTCATCGCGTAGCCGGCCGCCGCGCAGGCGGCCGACTGCACGTGCTGACGCCGGGACGCCCGCCCGCCCGCGCCGAACGTGAAGCGGGCGTGCATCTCGGTGGCCAGCAGCGTGGCGAGCACGGTGACCACGGCATTGGCCAGCACCCACGGAATCCGGTACGCGAGGGCGGCCACCGCGAGACTGGAAGCCAGACCCACGCCGCCGCCACTGAGCACGAAGCGCGCGAACGCGGCGATCGCGCCAGGTGCCTTCCGCTGCCGGCTCTCTGCCGTCGCCATGATCCGCCCCCTTGTGATGACCGACCCCGCGAAACGCCCGCCCCGGGGCCCCCACGATTCGCCAACTCTGTTTCCAATGACAGAAACGCTACGTTGCCTTCGCGCCATGCGCAACAAGAAAGTGGCGCCACATCACCATCTGCACAGCCCATAGCCCTGTCATCGTTGCAATAGAGATGGATGCAACGCAATAGCGGCCACATTGGTCGTTGCAACAGACCGTCGTGAACGCCACGCCGGGGCCACCGCGACCGCGAGGGCGAACCCTTCGGCGGACCGGCGGTGGAGCGCGACCCGGGCCGCGGCGCACACACTGCCGCCCATCGCCGCGCCACCAGGGCCGCGTCGACACACCGTCCGCGCGAGCACGGGAAGCGGCGCCGTCGTCGGTCACCACGGCGGTGACCGCCGCACCCGTCGACCCACCCCGCGCCACGCCGACCACCGGGCGCCACCGCGCATCACCCCGGGCGCGAGCCCGACGCCGACCGGGCCCGTCGCCGTACACTCGCTGGAGAAGGCCTCGCGGGAGCGACCCGCCGGACGCGGGAGCGGCCCGCCCGACACCGACGGCCCACCGCCGTCGGCCGCCCGCCCCACCACAGGCCCGCCGGGCCCCGCGGGGCGGACCGGCGACGCCCACGGGGGCGCCCCGGGAGCACGGCCGGGAGTCGACCGGAAGCGGCGGAGCCCGCCCGCCACCCGAAGGGAGCACAATCCGGTGTGGCGTGGCTCACTTCCCCATAATTCATCTGACGATCAGTCAAGTCGAGTGACATGTCGTCACATCCACCCCAGGGCAGATCAGTTGTTGACTGACGATCCGTCAGATTCGGCCATTCCAAGGCAAGTTGATTGAAGTGTCGGGCAGTACGCCGTTCATCACCCCGGGCTACCATCGGTCAGGTTGTCCGCTCCGGCCCCGGAGTGGGGTCACCCGCTCACCCGAGTGCTCCCACCGCCCCAAGGGCCGGACACGGTCGGGACCAGGGGCGAGGACGAGGAGCGCACGGCTGCCATGACAGCTGAACCGAGCCAGACAGAGCAGAGCGAGCGGTCACCGCGGGCCCTCTTCCCCGGACGCCCGGCCCCGGCCCCGCGCACCCTGGTCGACATCCTGGACGCCGCTGTCCGCGCCCACCCGAACGAACCCGCCCTGGACGACGGCCACACCGTCCTCGGCTACCGGGCGCTCGCCGCCGAGGTCGAACAGCTGCGCCGCCGACTGGCCGGCGCCGGGATCGGCGCGGGCGACCGGGTCGGTGTCCGCGTCCCCTCCGGCACCAACGACCTCTACATCGCGATCCTCGCCGTGCTGGCCGCGGGCGCCGCGTACGTCCCCGTGGACGCCGAGGACCCCGACGAGCGCGCGCAGCTCGTCTTCGAGGAGGCCGCCGTCGCCGGGGTGCTCGGGGCCGGGCGTGCCCTGACCCTCACCGGCGACCAGCGGCCCGCCGTAGCCGCGGACACCCGGCCGACCCCCGGGGACGACGCCTGGATCATCTTCACCTCCGGCTCCACCGGCCGGCCGAAGGGCGTCGCCGTCACCCATCGCAACGCCGCCGCGTTCGTCGACGCCGAGGCCGCGCTGTTCCTCCAGGAGGAGCCGATCGGCCCCGGCGACCGCGTGATGGCCGGCCTCTCCGTCGCCTTCGACGCCTCCTGCGAGGAGATGTGGCTGGCCTGGCGCTACGGCGCCTGCCTGGTGCCCGTCCCCCGCTCCCAGGTGCGCAGCGGCGCCGACCTCGGCCCCTGGCTCGCCGACCAGGAGATCACCGTCGTCTCCACCGTCCCGACGCTGGCCGCGCTCTGGCCCGCCGAGGCGCTGAACGAGGTCCGGCTGCTGATCTTCGGCGGCGAGGCCTGCCCGCCCGAGCTGGTGCAACGCCTGGTCACCGAGGGCCGCGAGGTCTGGAACACCTACGGTCCGACCGAGGCGACCGTGGTGGCCTGCGCCGCACTGCTCACCGGCGACGGCCCGGTCCGGATCGGCCTGCCGCTGGACGGCTGGGACCTCGCCGTGGTCGACGAGGCCGGCGAGCCGGTCGCCGCGGGCGGCACCGGCCAGCTGGTGATCGGCGGCGTCGGTCTGGCCCGCTACCTGGACCCGGTCAAGGACGCCGAGAAGTACGCGCCGCTGCCCTCGCTCGGCTGGGAGCGCGCCTACCGCAGCGGCGACCTCGTCCAGGCCGACCCCGCGGGTCTGCTCTTCCTCGGCCGCGGCGACGAGCAGATCAAGCTCGGCGGCCGCCGGATCGAACTCGGCGAGGTCGACGCCGCGCTGCAGGGCCTGCCGGGCGTCGCCGGCGCGGCCGCCGCCGTCCGCACCGCGCGCGGCGGCAACCAGCTGCTGGTCGGCTACCTGGTCACCAAGGACGGCTGGGACAAGGAGCTGGCCGTCGAGCGGCTGCGCGCCGAGCTGCCCGCCGCCCTGGTGCCGCTGCTCGCCCCCGTGGACTCCCTGCCCACCCGCACGTCCGGCAAGGTCGACCGGAACGCGCTGCCGTGGCCGCTGCCCGACCTGGAGGCCGCCGGCCCCACCGAACAGCTCTACGGCACCGAGGCCTGGCTGGCCGAGCAGTGGTCCGAGATCCTCGGTGTGCCGATCAGCGGTCCGCGTGAGGACTTCTTCGCCATCGGCGGCGGCAGCCTGGCCGCCGCGCGGCTCACCACCCTGCTGCGCACCCGCTACCCGAGCGCCGCCGTGCTGGACATCTACCAGCAGCCGACCCTGCGCAAGCTCGCCCGCCACCTGGAGCGGACGGCGGCGGACAGCGGCGAGAGCCGCACCGTCGCGCCGGTCCCGACCAGGGCCAAGCTGCTCCAGCTGCTCCTGCTGGTCCCGCTCTTCACCGTGATCGGGCTGCGCTGGACGGTCGCCCTGCTGGCGCTCGGCAATGTGCTCACCTGGTTCGGGGACTACCCCTGGGCGCCGACCGCCTCCTGGTGGGCGATCGGCGCCGGCGCGCTGGCGCTGTTCTCCCCGGCGGGCCGGCTCGCGGTCGCGGCCGGCGGCGCCCGACTGCTGCTGCGCGGTCTGCGCCCCGGCAGCTACCCGCGCGGCGGCAGCACCCACCTGCGGCTCTGGACCGCCGAACGGCTGGCCGAGGTCACTGGCGCGACCTCGCTCTCCGGCGCCTGGCTGACCCGCTACGCGCGGGCGCTCGGCGCCAAGGTCGGCCCGGAGGTCGACCTGCACTCGCTGCCGCCGGTCACCGGCATGCTCAAGCTCGGCCGGGGCTGCGCCGTGGAGGCCGAGGTCGACCTCTGCGGCTACTGGCTGGACGGCGACCGGCTGGAGATCGGCCAGGTCAAGGTCGGTTCGGGGGCCGTGGTCGGCACCCGCTCGACGCTGCTGCCCGGCGCCCGGGTCGGCAAGCGGGCGCACGTGGTGGCCGGCTCCAGCGTCACCGGACAGGTGCCGACCGGCCAGCGCTGGGGCGGCGCGCCCGCCGTCAAGCTGGGCCGGGCCGAGCGGACCTGGCCCAAGGACCGTCCGGTCCGCCAGGCCCGCTGGGCGGCGCTGTTCGGCGCCAGCGGCACGGCGCTGAGCCTGCTGCCGGTGCTCCCCGCGCTCGCCGGGCTCGCCGTGCTCTCCCGCTTCGTCCTCCCCGGCCAGGACCTCGGCGCCGCGCTCGGCGGCGCCCTGCTCGGCCTCCTCCCGACCACCCTGGCGTACGGCCTCGTGTACGCGGCGCAGCTGGTGGCGGCCGTGCGGCTGCTGAGCATCGGGTTGGCCCCGGGGGTGCACCCGCTGCACGGCCGGGTCGGCTGGCAGGCCTGGACGGTCACCCAGCTGATGGACCAGGCCCGCGAGATCCTGTTCCCGCTGTACGCGGGCCTCGTCACGCCGCTGTGGCTGCGGGCCCTGGGGATGAAGGTCGGCCGCGGCGCCGAGGTGTCCACCGTGCTGGCGCTGCCGAGCCTGACCACGGTCGGGGACGGCGCCTTCCTGGCGGACGACACCCTGATCGCCCCGTACGAGCTGGGCGGCGGCTGGCTGCGGCTCGGTGAGGCGAAGGTCGGTGAGCGGGCGTTCCTCGGCAACTCGGGGATGACCGCTCCCGGCCGGGCGGTCCCGGCGCGCGGGCTGGTGGGCGTGCTGTCGGCGACGCCGAAGAAGGCCAAGAAGGGCAGCTCCTACCTGGGGATGCCCCCGATGCGACTGCCCCGCTCGGCCGACCAGGCCGACCAGAGCCTCACCTACGAGCCGCCGGCCCGGCTGCTCTGGGCCCGCGGGCTGGTCGAAGTGGCCCGGTTGCTGCCGGTCCTGGCCTCCGGCGCGCTCGGTGCGTTGACCCTCGCGGCGCTCTCCTGGCTGGCGACGGGCTGGTCACCGGTGGCGGCGGCGCTGCTGTCCGGGCTGGTGCTGCTCACCGCCGGCGGGCTGGCCTGCGCGGTGGCGGTGGCGGCGAAGTGGCTGCTGGTCGGGCGGTTCCGGGCGGTGGAGCACCCGCTCTGGAGCGGCTTCGTGTGGCGCAACGAGCTGGCGGACACCTTCGTCGAGGTGCTGGCCGTGCCGTGGCTGGTGGGCGCGGTCCCGGGCACGCCGGTCCTGAACGTCTGGCTGCGGGCGCTCGGCGCGCACGTCGGGCGGGGCGTCTGGTGCGAGAGCTACTGGCTGCCGGAGGCCGACCTGGTGACCCTCGGGGACGGGGTCACCGTCAACCGGGGCTGCGTGGTGCAGACCCACCTCTTCCACGACCGGATCATGCGGATGGATACTGTCATCCTCCGCGAGGGCGCCACCCTGGGCCCGGGCGGCATCGTGCTGCCCGGCAGTACGGTGGGCGCGCGCAGCACACTGGGCCCGGCCTCGCTGGTGATGCGTGCCGAGTCCGTCCCCGCCGACACGCGGTGGCTGGGCAACCCGATCGAGGTGTGGCAGGCCACCTCGTGACCGCCGTGTCCGCACCGCCCGCCACCTCCACGTCCCCCAGCTCGCAGGGAGCGCACGACCCGGTGAAACCCCGCCCGGTGAACCACCAGCACGCCTCGGCGGCCCCCACCGCCGCCCCGGACCCGTACTTCCCCAACAACGGGGACCCCCGCTACAAGGTCCACCGCTACGAGCTGGCCCTGGACTACCGCCCGGGGCCGAACCGGCTGGGCGGTACGGCCCGGCTCAGCGCCGTCGCCCGGACGGCGCTGTCCGAGTTCGCGCTCGACCTCGCCGAGTTCCGGATCGGCCGGGTCCTGGTGGACGGCAAGCCCGCCCGCTACACCCACCGGGCCGGCAAGCTGCGGGTGCGTCCGGTCAAGGCCCTCACGGCCGGCGCCGCGTTCACGGTCGAGGTGCACTACACGGGGAACCCGCGCCCGGTGCGCAGCCCGTGGGGCGGCCTCGGCTGGGAGGAGCTGACCGACGGCGCGCTGGTCGCCAGCCAGCCCGTCGGCGCACCGTCCTGGTTCCCCTGCAATGACCGGCCCGCCGACAAGGCGACGTACCAGATAGCGGTCACCACGCCCTCGGTGTACACCGTCGTGGTCGGCGGCCGGCTGATCACCCGCACCACCCGCGCGTCCAGCACCACCTGGATCTACGAGCAGAGCGCACCGACCTCGACCTACCTGGTGACCGTCTCGATCGGCCAGTACCGGCCGGTGGTGCTCGCCGAGCGCCCCGCCGTCCGGCAGACCGGCTACGTGCCCGAGCGGCTGGGCACCGAGTTCGCCGCGGACTTCGGGCGGCAGCCGGAGATGACGGCGTACTTCGAGGAGGCCTTCGGCCCCTATCCGTTCGGCGAGTACGCGGTGGTCGTCGCCGACGAGGAGCTGGACGTCCCGGTGGAGGCACAGGGCGTCGCCACGTTCGGCACCAACCACCTCGGCGGGGGCTGGGAGCGCCAGCGGCTGATCGCCCACGAGCTGGCCCACCAGTGGTTCGGCAACAGTGTGTCGATCGCCGACTGGAGCCACATCTGGCTCAACGAGGGCTTCGCCAAGTACGCGGAGTGGCTCTGGTCGGAGCGGGCCGGCGGGCCGGCCGCCGCGGTGCACGCCGCGGCGGCGCACAGCCTGTTGGCCGGTCTGCCCCAGGACCTGCGGCTGGGCGACCCGGGGCGGAAGCTGATGTTCGACGACCGGCTCTACCAGCGCGGCGGCCTCACCGTCCACGCCCTGCGGCTCACCCTCGGCGACGCCTCCTTCTTCCCGATGCTCCGGGACTGGGCCACCATCCACCGGCACGGCGTGGTCGGCACCGCCGACCTCCGCGCCCACGCGGCCCGCTACTGCGACCACGCGTTGAACGCCCTGTTCACGGCCTGGCTCGACCGCCCGGAACTCCCGCCGCTGCCCCGGGGCTGACCGGCGGGACGGCGGGTGGGACGGCCCCGGGCCCGGGCACCAGGGGTGCCCGGGCCACGAGGGGGTTTCACGCCCAGGGGTTGAAGGGGATGCCGCCGGGCTTGGAGGCGTTCAGGAGGTTCCGGAAACGGTCGTCCTTGTCGGTGGTCTTGATGGTCGCCGAGCCGAAGTCGGCGTTGTTGAGCCGGTCCCGCAGCCAGGTGCTGGGCCAGCCGTTCCAGTCGACGATGGGGGGCTGGCGCCAGTTGTGGTAGTGGTTCTCCGGCGGCTCGTCGTTGCTGTTGGCCAGGCGGAACAGGTGGGTGAGGCCCGGCAGGCCGTCCTTGTGGTAGACGACCTTGGGGTGGCTGCCGTCGAACCGCACGGACGAGCGGGGGTAGGTGGCCTGGCTGCTGTGCTGGGTGACGCTCAGGTACTCGACCTGGTTGGACGACTGCTTGACCCAGGAGATGACGTGCTCCCAGTCGTGGCGGTGACCGCCGGAACCGTGCACCGTCTGGTCCTTCTCGAAGTAGCTGGCGTACACGATGGCGCACCAGCCGTTGTTGCACTTGGAGCGGGCGTAGGTCTGTGAGCGGTCCAGGTCGGACTGGTCGTGGCAGTTCCCGTTGATGGCGCCGGAGGTGTTCAGCCCGGGGTTGAGCGTGCCGTCCGGGGCGATCGCGGAGACCGCGTAGCAGCCGTCCGTGTCGTAGTCGTAGGCGGGCGAGAAGGAGGCCTCGTAACCACCGGCCCGCTGCGGCAGGTTGGGCAGCAAGTCGGCCTGGGCGGCCGGGCCGGGGACGGCGAGCAGGAGGGCGGCCGCGCCGAGGAGCGTCCCGATCCGGCCGTGGACGCGCGAGGCGCGCCCGCTCGTGGACACCCGGGCCGCGGGGGCCGGGCCGGGCAGCGAGGAGGTCTTCATGGGTCCCCATTCGTCGGAGTCGGTGCGGGCCGCCCGGCGGCGGGGCGGCCCGCACCGAGCATGGCCGAGGACGGTGCCGGGGCGGATCCGTCCGATGACTGACGGGTTCGTCGCCCGTCGGCCCCCTTCCCCTGCCGATCGGGCCTGACACCCGGTCATATGACTTAGGGGCGTTTCCCGCGGGCCGGTCGGGGCCCGCCGCCGATCGGAGCCGGCCGGCCCGGCCCGGTCGACGCCGAGTGCGCGCGGGCAGGCGGCCGGAACGGACACCGGCCGGCCCGGACGCTCCCCGGGGGGGGAGACGCCCGGACCGGCCGGAGCGGTGCCGCGGAGGACGGGTCAGCCGGTGAAACCGGCCGTGATGGAGGTGAACTGCCAGTCGTTCTGGGCGATGCCGGAGCAGGTCTCCTGCAGGCCGCCGCCGGCGCAACCGCGGTCGCGGTTGACGGACCAGAAGGCGAGCCGGGCGATGTGGTGGCTGTTGGCCCAGTCGCGGATCGCGGTCCAGTTCTGGACGGTGGTGACCTCGTTGGTGTCGCTGAGGCCGTTCATCCCGGAGATGCCGACGTGCGCGTAGGCGGTGGCGTCGTCCCAACCGAAGGTGGACTTGAGCTTGGCCTTCAGGCCCTCGGCCGCGCTCACGGTGGCGGCGTACATGTCGGTGGAGGCGTTGCCGAAGTCGAACGGCATGATGGTGAACACGTCGATGTCCGCGCCGAGCGCCTTCGCCTGCTCGATCAGCCGGTTGCCGTAGTAGGTCGGGCCGGTGGTGTCGGTGCCGAAGGTCAGGATGGTGCGCAGGCCGGGGTTGTTCTGCTTGACGATCTTCAGCGCGCCGAGGACGCGGTCCTGGACCGCGGTGTTCTCGAACTCGTCGGTGTTCTCGATGTCGACGTCGATCGCCTTCAGCCCATAGGCGTCGATCACCTTCTGGTACGCGGCGGCGAGGTCAGCGGTGGTCGCGCAGTTGGGGCCGAGCTTGTTGCCGCTCCAGCCGCCGATGGACGGGACGACGTCGCCGCCGGCCGCGCGGACGGCGTTGATCGTCGCCTGGTCGACCCCGTTCAGCAGCGGCCGCTGGCTGTCCCAGGTGGGGTTGCAGCCGTTCTGGGCGAGGATGAAGGCCAGGGTGAACCACTTGACGCCGGTGGCGTTCATGACGGTCGCCGCGGCGGGCGGGTTGCCCCAGCCGTTGTAGAGGTAGGGCGCGGCCTGCTTGAACCCGGTCGGGGTGCCGCCGCCGCCCGGGTCGGTGGTGACGGCGAGGGCGGCGGAGGCGCCGGAGGTGTTGCCGGCCGCGTCGCGGGCCTTCACGGTGAAGCTGTACGCGGTGGCGGCGGTCAGTCCGTTGACCGTGGTGGCGGTGCCGGTGGCGGTGGCGACCTTGGTGGCGCCCTGGTAGACGTCGTAGCCGGTCACGCCGACGTTGTCGGTGGCGGCGTCCCAGGCGAGGCCGACGCTGGTGGCGGACTTGCCGGTGCTGCGCAGGTTGCCGGGGGTGGTGGGCGCCTGGGTGTCGGCGGGGGTACCGCCGCCCGGACCGTCCAGGCTCAGGTCGTCGGCGTAGTAGGTGCCCTGCCCGTACCAGCCGTTGAGGTAGACCTCCGCGCTGGTCTGGGTGGCGCCGGTGGTGAAGGAGACGCTCAGCTTGGTGTAGTCGGCGGCCGAGGTCCAGGCCGAGCCGCCGCCGGTGACACCGAGGTAGACGTAGCTGCCGCGCACCCAGCCGGAGAGCGAGTACGTGGTGTTGGGCTGGACGGCGACCGTCTGCGCGCACTTGGCGTTGTCGCTCGCGGTGGCGGCACCGGCCAGCGCCTTGGCGCCGCCGTGCACGGGGGTGGAGACCACCGAGCCGAGTCCGCCGGAGCAGGACCAGCCGGACAGGGTGCCGGTCTCGAACCCGGGGTTGCCGAGTTGGTTCGCCGCGTGGGCGACGGTGGGTGCGGTGAACGCGGCGGCGGCCGCGAGCAGGGCGGCCGCGCCGACGGCGGGCAGTCGGGTGCGCTTGAGCACCGGTGACCTCCAGTGGGGGTGTGGGGGTGGAGGTGCGGGGAGGAGCCCAAAATGGACTGGACCAATTCGTGCTGTCAAGTACCGTCCGGCGAGCGGACGGTGACCTGGCGGAGACCGGGCGGTCCGAGGTCGTCGGGGACGTCCCGTCACCGCACCGGCCCCGGAACCGGACCGGGGGCGTCACGCGGATCGTCGCACGGACCGGACGGGACGGGGCCGGCGAACCGCGGGCCGGGGGGGATCCGACTCCGCGGGGCCGGCGGGAGCGGGACGGCGGGCACCCCCGGACGGCCCGGGAGACGGCGGCGGACCACCCGGGAGGGCCCCTGGGGAGGGCCCGGGAATGCAGGTGAAATGCCATAGGTGTCCGAAGTAGGTTGAAGGGGCCGTCCGGTGACGGTCGACCTCCCCGCGGTCGATCCCCCCGTGGTCGGCCCGCCTGTCCCGCCACTCCAGCAGACGATTCAGAGGATCAGATGACCGACCAGTACGACGAGCTCCTCCCCGCGACCCGCCGCGCCCTGCTGCACCGGGTCGCGGTCGCGCAAGCCGAGGGCCGCACGCCCTCCCTGGTCGCCGCGGTGGTGCGGGAAGGCCGGCTGGTCTGGAGCGGCGCCCGCAGCATGATCGACGATCATGCGCCCGACACCGACGTGCAGTACCGGATCGGCTCGCTGACCAAGACCTTCGTCGCCGTCCTGGTGCTCCGCCTGCGCGACGAGGGCCTGCTCGACCTGGCCGACCCGCTGAAGCGGCACCTGGCCGGGACCGCGGCCGACGAGGCCACCATCGCCCAACTGCTGTCCCACTCGGCCGGCCTCGCCGCCGAGACCCCGGCACCCTGGTGGGAACGGACCGACGGTTCGCTGCGCCCGGAACTCGGCGACGTCCTGGAGCGCGAACACCCGCTGAAGCACCCGGCCGGGCGGCTCCACCACTACTCCAACCCGGGCTACGCCCTGCTCGGCGCGCTGGTCGAGCGCCTGCGTGGCGAGCCGTGGGACGAGGTGCTGCGCCGCGAGATCCTCGCGCCGCTCGGGATGGACCGCACCACCCCGCTCCCCCGGCAGCCGCACGCCGGCGGCTTCGCCGTCCATCCCTGGGCCGATGTCATGCTGCCCGAACCACTGACCGACACCGGGGTGATGGGACCGGCCGGGCAACTCTGGTCGACCGCCGCCGACCTGGCCCGCTGGGCCGCCTTCCTGGCCGGCGGCGACCCGAAGGTGCTGGCCGCCGACAGCCTCGCCGAGATGCGCCGGCCGGCCGTCGGCCCGGAGGGCGAGAACTGGTCCGGCGGGTACGGGCTCGGGCTGCAGCTGCTGCGTCACGAGGGCCGCGTGCTCCACGGCCACACCGGCTCGGTGCCGGGCTTCACCGCCGGGCTCTGGGTCAGCGAGACGGACGGCCTGGCGGCGATCGCCCTCGCCAACGCGACCGGTGGCGGCAACACCCCGCGGGTCGCGGCGGAGCTGATCGCCCTCACCGCCCACCACGAGCCCCGGCTGCCCGAGCCCTGGCGTCCGTTGCCCTCCCTCGACAAGGAGTTGCTCGCACTCACCGGCCCCTGGTACTGGGGCGCCGCCGGGCACACGCTGCGCCTGAAGGCCGACCGTGCCCTGGAGCTCGCACCGCTCACCGGCGGCACCCGCAGCTCGCGGTTCCGCGCCGAGCCGGACGGCACCTGGACGGGGCTGGACAACTACTACGCGGGCGAGACCCTGCGGGTGGTGCGGTCCGCCGACGGGTCGGTCAGCCACCTGGACCTCGGCTCCTTCGTCCTCACCCGCGAGCCCTACGGTCCGGCCGAAGCCGTCCCGGGCGGAGTCGACCCGGCCGGCTGGCAGACCTTCTGAGGCGTCAGGACACGCCGTTCTCCCCGGCGGTGCGGCGGGCCACCGACGCCGTGCGGCGGGCCTACGGCAGGGTGCGGCGGGCCTCCGGCGCTTCGGCGGCGGCCCGCGTCCCGGCCGCGGCCGGCCCCTCGGCCGGGTCCGGGCCCGGGCCCGGCCGGCGGGCGAGGCGCAGCAGATGGGCCGTGCGCAGCACGTGCGAGGCGAGCAGCAGACCGACGGCCGTGCTCGGGGCCAGGGCCGCGTCCGTCGCGTCCTCGTCCCAGTCGAGGAGAGCACCGACCGCCAGGAACGGGACCACCCCCACCACCGGGGCGACCAGCAGCGCGAACACGAGGGTGCTCCGCCGACGGCACTCCTCCCAGCACCGGTCCGAGGTGATCTGGAGCGCGCCGGCCATCGCCACCACCAGCATCCACCAGGGCGAGGTGGGCAGTCCGACGAGCCTCGCCAGCAGGTGGACGAGGAGCAGGACGACCGTGAGCCGCACCTGCACCCGCAGGACGTCCCGCAGCTCCGCGGTGATCGGCCGCCGCCGTGCCGCCCCCGCTTTCCACCCCATGGAGCGGAGCATACGGTGGCGCCCGCACACCGGACAGGTGTCCGGCAGACGGTGAGTGGCCCCATTCAACAGGTGCACATCTGCGCTCCGCCGAACCGCAACGTGGACGCCAGCCGACACGGAGAAACATACGGATACCGGTTCGCACGCCCCACGACCGAGCGGTGCGGGCCGGTGCCACGGCGTTCCGTGGCTGCCGTCGTCCGTGCCGCCCTGGAGGGTCCGCCATGACCACCGTCCCCACGTACGCTCCGCCCGCAGTCACCCCCGGCCACACCTCGGTACTCCCCGCCCCGCTGCCCGTCCAGCTTCCCGTCCAGCTCCCCTCGCAGCCGAACGCCGGCCGCCCCGCCGGCGTTCGCCCCGCTCCCGTTCCCGCCGCCCCGGCACCGACCGCCCCGGCACCGGTCCTCCTCGGCGGGGCCCCCGCGTACACCGTCGCGCTCGCCCGCGACGAGGACGACGTGCGGGCCGCCCAGTTGCTGCGCCACCAGGTCTTCGCCGCCGAGCTCGGCGCCCTGCTGCACAGCCCGGTGGCGGGACTGGACGTCGACCCGTTCGACGCGTTCTGCGACCACCTGCTGGTGCGCGAGGGCGAGGACGGCCCGGTGGTGGGGACGTACCGGCTGCTGCGCCCGGAGGCCGCGCGGCGGGCCGGACGGCTCTACTCCGACGGCGAGTTCGACCTGCGCAACCTGACCCCGCTCCGCGACGGCCTGGTGGAGCTGGGCCGCTCCTGCATCCACCCGGACCACCGGGGCAACGGGGCCGTCATCAACCTGATGTGGGGCGGCATCGCCCGCTACCTCGCGGACACCGGCAACAGCTGGGTCGGCGGCTGCTGCTCGATCCCGCTGGACGACGGCGGTGCCACGGCGGCGCGGGTCTGGGACACCGTCAGCGCCAAGTACCTCGCACCCGAGGAGTACCGGGTCACCCCGCACCGGCCGTGGGACCCGGCCGGGCTGCCGCGGGCCGAGCGGGCCGCCCTTCCGGCGCTGCTCCGCGGGTACCTGCGGCTGGGCGCCTGGGTCTGCGGCGCGCCCGCCCACGACCCGGACTTCGCCACCGCCGACCTGTACGTGCTGCTGTCACTGGAGCGCACCGACCCGCGCTACCTGCGGCACTTCCTCTCCGGGACGACCGCCGGTACTCCGGCCACCGCGCACGGCGGCGCGGAACCCGCTCCCGGACCGCTCTCATGAGTGCCTGGCTGCCGACGGCCCCCTGCACGCCGGAGTCCTGTCTGACCGAGCCCGGCCCGATGGTGGCAGTCCCCCGACGAGTCCTGCGCCTGGCCGCCTTCCTGGCCGTGCTGGTGGTCGGCCTCGCGCTCACCCCGTCGGTGCGGGCCCTGCCCGGGGGGCCGCGCGACGGACTGGTCCGGTTCTGGGCCCGCGCCCTGCTCGGCGCGCTCGGCGTCTCGGTCCGCCTCGCGCCGCCCCCGGCCGGCGGGGGCGGCGTGCTGGTGGTGGCCAACCACGTCTCGTGGCTGGACATCCCGCTGATCGCGGCCGGCCGGCCCGGCCGTTCGCTGGCCAAGACCGAGGTCCGGCGCTGGCCGGTCCTCGGCCCGCTGGTGGCCTGGGGCGGCACCGTCTTCCTCGACCGCGACCGGCTGCGCACCCTCCCGGGCACCGTCGCGGCGGTCGCCGAACTGCTGCGCGCGGGCCGGCCCGTGGTCGTCTTCCCCGAGGGCTCGACCTGGTGCGGGCGGGAGAGCGGCCGGTTCCGCCCGGCCCTCTTCGAGGCCGCCGTCCAGGCCGGGGCGCCCGTGCAGCCGGTGACGGTCCGTTACCGGCTCGCGGACGGACGGGCGACCAGCGTGCCCGCCTTCGTCGGCGAGGACGGGCTGATCGCCTCGATCGCCCGGGTGGTGTCGGTCCGTGGACTGGTGGCCGAAGTAACGTTCCTGCCCCCGATCCCGGCCCCCGAGGCCCGGACCGGATGGCCGGTGGACCGGTGGCGGCCACGCCGGGAGCTGGCACGCGCCGCGCAGGCGGCCGTGGAGGCGACCGGCCGGTGACCTCCGGCCGGCGCGACCGGGTGCCCACCGCGGGCACCCGTCGCGACCGGCCACCGCCCGGGCCGGCGGACGATCGGCACCGGCGACCACCCGGGACCGGTGACGGGCTGGGACCGGCGGCGGCCTGGGACCGTGCCCGAGCGGGCCGGCGGATGGTCGGGACCGGCGGATGGTCGGGACCGGCGGGCGATCGACGGGCCACGGGCCGGGCGGGTAGCCTCACGGCGTCCCGTCCGTTCAGCGCCACCGGCCGCCCGCCACCGCGGTCGGCCACCGATCGCCCAGGAGGGCCTTCCGCCGTGCCCGATTCGTACCCGATCGGCAAGCCGTACGCGCAAGGACTGCTGGAGGTCGGCGACGGCCACCGGATCCACTGGGAGGCCTCGGGAAACCCGGCCGGCAAGCCGGCCGTCGTGGTCCACGGCGGGCCCGGCTCCGGGCACAACCCGGGCAACCGACGCTATTTCGACCCCGATCGCTACCACCTGGTGCTGTTCGACCAGCGCGGCTGCGGGCAGAGCCTGCCGCACGCGTCCGACCCGACGACCGGCCTGGAGCACAACACCACCGCCCACCTGATCGCCGACATGGAACGGCTGCGCGAGCACCTGGGCATCGAGCGGTGGCTGCTGTACGGCGGCTCCTGGGGATCGACCCTGATCCTCGCCTACGCGCAGGCCCACCCCGAGCGGGTCTCGGAGATCGTGATCTGCGGGGTCACCATGACCCGCCCCGAGGAGACCGACTGGCTCTACCGGGGCGTCGGCCGGCTGTTCCCCGGCCCCTGGGAGGCGTTCCGCGACGCGCTGCCGCCCGCCGAGCGGGACGGCGACCTGGTGGCCGCGTACAGCCGGCTGCTGAACAGCCCCGACGAGACCGTCCGACGCAAGGCCGCCCGTGACTGGGCGACCTGGGAGGACGCGGTGATCGCGCACGAATCGCTCGGCAAGCCCAACGCCTACTCGGACCGCCCGGGCGACGCGCTGATGGCCTTCACCCGGATCACCGCGCACTACTTCGCGCACGACGGCTTCCTGGAGGACGGCCAACTCCTGCGTGACGCCGGGCGGCTGGCAGGGATCCCGGGGGTACTGATCCACGGCCGGCTGGACCTCGGCTCGCCGCTGCGGACCGCCTGGGAGCTGGCGAAGGCCTGGCCGGACGCCGAGCTGACGGTCATCGGGGAATCGGGGCACACCGGGAGCCCGGCCATGGCCGAGGCGGTGTTCGCCGCCATCGAGCGGTTCGCCGCACCCGCCGGACACTGAGCACGACCGTCAGCGTCGCCCGTCCCGCCCACACCGCCCGTCCCGTGCCACCGGATGGCACGGGCTCCCGGGCCGCCGACCGGTGGCACGGCGCCACGGCCTCACCTCCGTGACCGCTCCTCCGATTCGACCCGGCGTCGGCCGCCACCGCTCACGAATGGGCGGTCGGCCTGCCTGCCCGCGTGTCGCCCGGCCCTGGCGCCTCCGCCGCGAGGAGGACCCGCCGCAACAGGTCGGAGAGCAGGCGGCGCTCGTCGGACGCCAGGACGCCCAGCAGACGGCGCTCCTCCCGGCCGACCACGTCCAGCGCCTCCCGCCAGGCGGCGCGACCGGCCTCGGTGAGTTCGACGTCGACCCGGCGCCGGTCCTCCGTGGAGGGCGTGCGGACGATGAACCCACGCCGCTCCAGGGCCTCCAGCCGGCCGGTCACCGAGGCCGGCGCCAGGCTGAGGTCGTCGCGCAGATCGGAGGGCACGGCCCGGCCGCCACGGCCGGCCAGCACATGGAGCGTGTCGAACTCGTGCTTCTGCAGGCCGTAGTCGGCCACCCCCTGCTCACGCACCCGGCTCAGGTGACGCACCAGCTTGGTCATCCGGGTGACGGCGCCCTCGATGTCCGGATCCAGGTGCGGCAGCACCGGGCGCCAGCGCTCGACATGGCCGTCGGTCCAGTCACGCGGCCGCTCTACCTGCCCGTGGCCACCCTGGGACGCTTCCCGCGGCTCGTCGCGTGTGTCGTCGGCTCGTCGCTCGGGGTGTTCCATGCGACGAGTCTAGGCTCCACCGGCGCGCGCATATATTTCGTTGCCGAAATTTCGGTACCGAAATATAGTTTCGCCGTGACCCATCCCATGAGGCTCCCCGACTTCCGGCTGCTCTTCCTCGGCCGGACCATCTCCACCCTCGGCGACGCCGTCGTCCCCGCCGCCCTCGCCATCGCCATCACCAGGGCCACCGGCTCCTCCGGCGCGCTGGCCCTGGTGCTGGGCTGCGCCATGGTGCCGCGACTGCTGCTGCTTCCCCTGGGCGGCGTGGTCGGGGACCGCTTCAACCCCCGGACGATCGCCCTGACGACCGATCTGGTGCGGGCCGCCGCGCAGGTGTTCGTCGGCATCCAGCTGCTCGGCGGAGAACCCGGCCTGGCCGAGATCGCCGCGGCCGAGGCAGTCGGCGGCATCGCCTCCGCGTTCGCCCTCCCGACCGCCTCTCCGCTGGTCGCGGCAACCGTCGAGGGAACACTGCGGATGCGGGCCAACGCGCTGCTCGCCTCCGCCGCCAACGCGGGCCGACTCGGCGGCCCCGCACTGGCCGGAGTCCTGGTGTACACGGTCGGCGCGGGCTGGGCCTTCGTGCTGAACGGCGCCTCCTTCGTGGTCAGCGCCGCGCTTCTGACCCGGGTGACCGCCCGGCACACCCCCGCCGAACGGCGACCGCTCTTCGCCGAACTGACCGAGGGCTGGCACGAGCTGCGGACCCGAAGCTGGTACTGGACCAGCCTGGTCGCGCACGGCACGTGGAACGGCGCGGGCGCGGTCCTGCTCACCCTCGGCCCGCTGATCGCCTCCCGGGACCTGGGGGGCGACGGGGTCTGGATCGCCATGACGCAGGCCGGCGCGATCGGTGTGCTGGCCGGATCACTGCTCGCCGGAAAGGTGAGGCCGGGCCGCCCGGTACTGATCGCCAATCTCGGCCTCGCGCTGTACGCGCTCCCCCTCGCCGCCCTCGCGGTCGCCGCCCCGGCACCGGTGACGGTCGCCGCCTACACGCTCGCCATGGCCGGTCTGGGCTTCCTCAACCCCGTCTGGCAGACGGTGGTGCAGCAGGAGTTCCCGGCGCAGGTCCTGGCACGCGTCACCTCCTACGACTGGCTGCTCTCGCTGGCGGCCGCCCCACTCGGGTACACCCTCGCTCCGCTCGCGGCGGACGCCTGGGGCAGCACCGCCCCCCTGGCGGTGGCGGCCGCACTGGTGGCGCTGGCCTGCGCGGGCACGGCGGCTGTCCCGGGCGTTCGCCGGATCGGGCGCAGCTCGGCGCAGGGGGCGCCCGCCGCGGCGGGCGCCCCCGGGGCGGTGACCGTCCCCGCCGGGCCGACCGGAGGGACCGGGCGAACCGGCGGGGACGGGGTGGCCGTCCGGCCGGACGGTCCTGTCGCCGCAGCGGAACCTCCCGTGCTGGAGCCGAGGAGCTCGGTGCCCAAGAGCCGTTCCTAGCCGCCCGATCGGGCCCCTACGATACGAGCATGATCGCCTATGCCCCAGCGGCCCTCTTCTTCGTCCTGTGCGGGATAGGGGTCCTGCGCGACCGACGCCGGTTCAGCAATGCCGTCCTGCTCGGCATAGCCGTCTCCTTCCTCGCTCTGGCGCTGCTCGCCGAGCTGCGCAAGGCCCCGACGCTGGTCGCCGAAGTCGCGGCGGTCGCCATCATCCTGCTGCCGGCGATCGGGACGCTGGCCCTGGTCGGTTTCCTGATCGCCAACGGCCTGACCATGGTGCGCAAGGAGGGCAGGCGGCCCGCCAACCTGCTCTCCCTGCTCGCGGGGCTCGGTATTCTCGCGGTGATCGCCCTGCTCGTCGCGGCGGTGATCACCCGCTCCTACCGGCTGGGCGTCCTCGCCGGCACCGCCGTACTGGTGGTCGGTTACATCGCCTTCCTGTTCGTCTGTTTCGTGGGCTACGCCTTCCTGTACAGCCGTCACCGGCCGCGCCGGGACATCGACTTCGTGGTAGTGCTCGGCTCCGGTCTGATCGGTGGTGACCGGGTGCCACCGTTGCTGGCCAGCCGGCTGAACCGGGGCCGCGACGTGTACCTGAAGCAGGCCGCGCGCGGCAACCCGCCGGTGCTGATCACCTCGGGCGGGCAGGGCCCGGACGAGAAGCTTCCGGAGTCTCACGCGATGGCCGACTACCTGCTGGAGCGGGGCTTCCCCGAGGCGCACCTCGTTCGCGAGGACCGCTCGCGCACGACGGAGGAGAACCTGCTCTTCACCAAGGTGCTCATGGAACGGGCCAAGCCCGACTACCGCTGTGTGATCGTCACCAACAACTTCCACGCTTTCCGGGCCGCGCTGACGGCCCGCAGGACGGGCGTGACCGGCCAGGTGTTCGGCTCCCCCACGGCCGCGTACTACTGGCCGAGTGCGACGATCCGCGAATTCGCTGCCGTCTTCCTCTCCCACAAGCTGATCAACTTCGGTATCTGCGGCTTCCTCGCCCTGTGCGGGGTGCTCGCCGCGGCCCTCTGAGCCACCGCGACACCGTCCCTCCCGGGCCCCGTCCGCCGAAGCGGACCGGGGCTCGGCGCTCTACGGGCCCCGGTGAGTAGCGGGCCCCGCGACTTGCGGGCACCGTGTGCAGGGGTCCGGCGCGTAGCGGGCCCCGCGTGCAACCGGCCCCGCGCGTCAGGCCGTCGGGCGCGGGGGCAGGACCGCACACGTGGTGCTCCCGTGCGCGTACAGCTTGCCGTCCTCCACTCCGACCACCCGCGCCTCCGCCGTCGCGAGGGTGCGGCCGACGTGCAGGGCGACACCTTCGCACCGCAGCCTCCCCGTGGCGGCGAACACCGGGCGCACCATGTGCACGTTCAGCTGGGTGGTGGTGTAGCCGGTACCGGCGGGCAGCCGGCTCATCACGGCGCAGCCGAGCGCCGAGTCGAGCAGGGTCGCGAGGTAGCCGCCGTGAACGGTGTTCATCGGGTTGAACAGGTGATCCCCGACCTCACCCTCGAAGACCGCCGTTCCCAGCCCGGTCTCGACCAGTTCGAAGCCCAGCGTGCTCGACATCGACGGTGCCTGGATCCGGCCCGCGAGGATCTCGCGCAGGATCTCCTCACCGGTGAGGTGCGCGTAGTCGGAGATCGGCGGCCCGACCTGCCAGTGGTGGGTGCGGCTGCGCTTCGAATCGTCCGGCACGGGCTTGTCTCCCTCGAATTCATACGTGGTCATGGGTTCAACCTGCCTCCCCCGCGCGTGCGACTCAACTGGGATTCGCACTGCGGGGGCCGGTGCGCCAATGTCGGTACCGGCCATGACGGGTGGGCCGAGGGCGGGTGACCGTCACATACCTCCCGGCGGCCGGACGCGCCACGCTGCACGGCGTCCCACCGAACTCCGCCCCCACCCAGGAGTCCCCCATGGCTCTTCCGTCAGTACGCCTGGCCGCCCCGTCTGCTGTGACAGCCTCGCCCGCCCGGTCCGCCCGGTCCGCCGGATCCGTTGCCGTCCGGCCCACCACCGAAGTCGGCCCCGCCGTGCCGGCCGGCGCACCGCCCCACCGGGGCGGGCGGCTCGCGCGCCGCGGCGCGGCCGCCTTGCTGGCCGCGGTGGCGTTCCTCACCGCCGCACCGGCCTCCGCCGGTGCGGCCGCCTCCCCGGGCCCCTCCCGCCTCGCCGCCCTCGCGGTCCCTGCCGGCGGCGGCGCACCCTCCGAAACCTCCACCAGCGGCGCGGCCGCCGCCGCGACGGGCGGGACCTTCCAACAAGTCACCGGGTTCGGTAGCAATCCCGGAAACCTGGCGATGTACTCCTACACCCCCGCGAGCCTGCCCGCCGGTGCGCCGCTGGTGGTCGCGCTGCACGGTTGCGTCCAGACCGCCACCGACTACTACCGCAACTCCGGCTGGACCACGTTCGCCGACCGGTACGGCTTCGCGGTGGTGTTCCCGCAGACCGGCACCGCCAACAACAGCCTCTCCTGCTTCAGCTGGTTCGACGCCGCCAAGGACAGCCGGGGCACGGGCGAGGCCGAGTCGGTCGTCCAGATGGTCACCAAGGCCCGCGCACTGTACGGCTCGGACAGCCGCCGGGTGTTCGTCACCGGCCTCTCGGCGGGCGGCGGCATGGCGGCCGACCTGCTGGCCGACTACCCGGACGTGTTCGCGGGCGGAGCCATCGACTCCGGCCTGCCCGCGCACTGCGCCACCACCCAGAGCGCCGCCTCGGGGTGCCAGAACAACGACCAACGGCTCACCCCCGCCCAGTGGGGGGACAAAGTCCGCCGGGCCTACCCGGGTTACGCGGGGCCGTGGCCCCGGGTGGCGATCTGGCAGGGGACCGCCGACACCACCGTGAAGCCGGTCAACGGCACCGAGCTGCGGGACCAGTGGACGAACGTGTGGGGCATCGGCCAGAGCGCCGCCGAGACCCGGACTCTCCCGGGCGGCACGACCCAGTCCGTGTACAACGACGCGAGCGGCCGGCCCGCCGTGGCGCTGTACTCCGTCGCGGGGATGGGCCACGGGCTCGCCGTCAACCCGGGGCCGGCCCCCGACCAGTGCGGGGCCACCGGCGCCTACTTCCTGGACACGATCTGCTCCAGCTCCTACACGGCGCGGTTCTGGGGGCTCGACGGCGGCGACCCGAGCACGCCCGCGCTGCCCGCGCCCACCGGCCTGACCGCGACCGCCGTTGGCCCGGACTCCCTCACGCTCGGCTGGCAGGCCGTCACCGGCGCCGCCTCGTACCTGCTGTACCGGGACGGACTGCAGATCGCCGCCCCGGCGGGCACCTCGTACAGCGACACCGGACTGACCCCCGGAACCGCGTACGGCTACACCGTGGCCGCCGTGGACCGGGCCGGCGTGGTGGGCACCCGATCGGCGGTGCTGACGGTGAGTACCACCGGCGGCGCGCCGCAGTGCTTCACGGACAACAACTACGACCAGGTGAAGGCGGGTCGTGCGACGCAGTCCGGCGGCCTCACCTACGCCCTCGGCTCCGGGCAGGCCATGGGACTCTGGAACACCTTCACGACCCACACACTGAAGCAGACGGGGACCGGCTACTTCGTCCTGGCCGACGGACAGTGCTGAGCCGCCCGTGCCCCGGCCGGCGGCGAGGCGGTGCCCGAACGGGCCTCCCCGGAGCGCCGGTCCGGGGCACGGGACCGCACCGCCGAACCGGTCACCCACCTCTCCCCTGCTGCTGAATCGGCTCATCCGTGCTCCTCCCCGGGGCGCAGACCGGCGAACAGGTCGGACTCCGGGAGGGTCGTCCCCACCAGGCTCCGGGCCAGGTGGTAGTCCTCGGTGGGCCAGACCTCGCGCTCGATGTCACGCGGGTGCGCCATGAACCCGGTGCCGGGCTGTATCTGGGTGGCGTGCGCGAGCAGCGCCGCATCCCGGACGGCGAACTGCTCGGCGCAACGGATCCGTGTGGTGGTGGCGAGGGCTGGCGGGGTGTCGGGCCAGTCGGCGAGCAGCTCGCCCAGCGCCGAGTCGACGCCGCGCGCCGTCATCGCCTCGTGCATGGTCCGGAACCAGGCCCGGGACAGTGCCAGGTGGTAGTAGAGCTTGGCCACCTGCCAGGGCTCGCCCGCCTCCGGGAAGCGGTCGCGGTCGGCCGCGGCCGCCAGGGCCTCGACGGTGACCCGATGGGTCATCACGTGGTCGGGGTGCGGGTAGCCACCCGTCTCGTCGTAGGTGACGACGACCTGGGGCCGGAACCCGCGGATCAGCGCGACCAGCGGCTCGGCGGCGACGGCCGGCGGCAGGAGCGCGAAGCAGCCCTCGGGCAGCGGCTCGTCGGGGCCGGGGAGCCCGGAGTCGGTGAAACCGAGGAAGCGCTGCCGGACTCCGAGGATCTCGCTCGCGGCGGCCATCTCCGCCCGCCGGATCCGGGCCAGGTCGGCGCGGACCCCGGGCCGGTCGAGCGCCGGGTTGAGGACGGAGCCGCGCTCTCCACCGGTGCAGGTCGCGACCATGACGTCCACCCCCTGGGCGGCGTAGCGGGCGAGGGTGGCCGCTCCCTTGCTGGACTCGTCGTCCGGGTGGGCGTGAACGGTCAGCAGGCGCAGTGCGAAGGGCTGGATGAACATGGGCGGTCCTTCGGTCGGGGCCGTAACGGCGAGCGAGCGGGCAAGCGATCCGGCGGTGGCCCGCCGTGCCATGAACTTAGGTCGAACCCAGTGATGAGGTCAAGCCTAATTATTGTGCTCGACCCAGCGAACCTGCGCTAGGCTCACCCCATGACCGAGGGCACCCCCAATCTGCGCGAGCTCAACAAGCGCCGCACCCGCGAGGCGATCTCGACCGCCGCCACGCGGCTCTTCATCGAGCGCGGCTTCGACCGGACGACGATCGCCGAGGTCGCGGTGGCCGCCGGAGTCGCCAAGATGACCGTCACCAACCACTTTCCGCGCAAGGAGGACCTGGTCCTCGACCTGCACGAGGAGATCGTCGCGGGCCAGGCCCGGGCAGTCGCCGGACGCGCGTCCGGCGAGTCCGCGCTGGCGGCGCTGCGTCGCGCCTGCCTGGCGGCGATCGACCGGCACGACCCCGCACTCGGGTTCTCCGACCAGCCCTTCGCCCGCACCGTCTCGGAGAGCCCGGCCCTGCTCGCCCGCCTGCGCGAGATCCACGAGCAGAGCGAGAGCGCGCTGGCGGCAGCCCTTACGGAGGCCACCGACTCCTCTCCCTGGGACCTCACCGCCCGGCTCGCGGCCGGCCTGCTCGCCGCGATCCACCGGGCCCTGTTCACCGAGGTCTTCCGCCGCGTCCTGGCCGGCGAGGAGCACGAGACGATATCCGACGCCATCCGCCCGTCCGCCGTCGGCGCCTTCGACCAACTGCGCGGCGCGCTCGACGGGTACGCCGTCCGGGCGGCCGACTGAACCGGCACCACGCACCGGCGGCGGAACCGCCGCGCGCACCGCTCCGCGCCGCCCCGCACACCGGAGCGGCGCGGACAACGCGCAGGTCCCGGCACTTGACGAAAGGTTGACCTGTTCACGGCAGAACGTTGGCGGGCCCCGACCCTATGGTCGGCGCATGCCCCCACAGCCCATCGGGCGGACGACCCTCCCCGTCCTGCCCTATCGCAAGCCCACCCCCGGCCGGGACTACTGGGTGCTGGACGACGTTCTGCCCGATCCGGACGCGGTCCGCGAACGCTGCCTGGCCCGGGGGGGCTGGACCGAGGGTTACCCCTACCGGCCCGAGACCTGGCCCGGCCTGCGCACCATGCCCGGCCTGGAGCCGGAGGAACTCGCCCGGGTGGAGTCACTGGTCCGCAAGGCCACCGGCGCGTCCAGGCTCTGGGTCCAGAACACGCCCGGCGGTGGCACGCTCAACCACAACTGCGTCCAGCTGGTCGGCGCCGGCGAGTCGGAGTCACGCCCCCACACCGACTCCCGGGCGCTGTGCCGCTACGCCGCTGTCCTCTACCTCAGCCCGGGCGCCCCCAAGGAGGCCGGCACCAGCTTCTACCGCCAGCAGTTCCCGGGCGGACGCCTCGGCGGCAACCTCGTCGACGCTCCGCACAACAACCTCGTCGAGGCGCTCGGCACCCGGCGCGTTCCCGGCGACGCCTTCGCCGAGGACATCCGGGTCCCCAACCGCTACAACCGCCTCCTGCTCTACCGCGCCAATCTGATCCACAGCGCCACCGGCTACTACGGCATCCCGCTGGAGGAACGGCGGATGACGGCCGTCTTCTTCTGGATGGCCTGACCCGGGAGGCCGCACCCCGGCAGGCCACGCCCCGGCCGACCGCCGGGTTGACGACACCCGTGCCCGGGGAGACAGCGTTCATGGACAGCGACCTCCCGCCGGACGCGGAGCCCGACGCAACGGAGCCCGACCCGACGGAGCCCGACCCGACGGAAGCCGACACCACGGAGCCCGACCTGACGGCCGGTGCGACGACGACCACAGACGCGACGAGGACCGGTGCGACGACCGGAACAACCGCCTCCCGGGTCACCGGTGGTGCGCCCGACGGCCCGACCACCGAGGTCGTACGCCCCGAGTGGTCCGACATCGACCGCTTGACGACCCTCGACCTCGTCCGTCTGATGAACGCCGAGGACCGCACCGTCGCCGAGGCCGTGGCCGGGCAGCTGGAACCGATCGCCGCCGCAGCCGACGCGATCGCCGCCCGGATGAGCCGGGGAGGGCGGCTCATCTACGCGGGGGCGGGCACGGCGGGGCGGCTCGGGGTCCTGGACGCGAGCGAGTGTCCGCCGACCTTCAACACCGCTCCCGGCCAGGTCGTGGGGCTGATCGCGGGTGGGTCGGCGGCCCTGGTCGATGCCGTCGAGGGCGCGGAGGACCGCCCGGACCTCGCCCTCGCCGACCTGGACGCGCTGGCACCGACCGCCGCCGACTGCCTGGTGGGCGTCTCCGCCTCGGGCCGGACGCCGTACACGGTGGCCGCGGTCCGGCAGGCCCGGGCAGCGGGAGCCCTGACCGTCGGTCTGGCCTGCACCCGGGGCTCCGCCCTGGTGGCGGCGGCCGAGCTGGGCATCGAGGTGGAGACCGGACCGGAGGTACTGGCCGGCTCGACCCGCCTCAAAGCGGGCACCGCGCAGAAACTCGTGCTGAACCTGCTCTCCACGACTGTCATGGTCCGTCTCGGCAAGACCTACGGAAACCTGATGATCGACGTGCGGGCGGGCAACGCGAAGCTCCGCGACCGGGCCCACCGGATCGTCGCCCTGGCCACCGGCGCGGATGAGGACACCGTCCGGAGCGCGCTGGCCGCCACCCGCGGCGAGGCCAAGGACGCCGTCCTGGTCGTGCTCGCGGGAGTGGACGCTCCCACCGCCGGGCGACTGCTCGCCGCCTCGGGCGGACGGTTGCGCGAGGCCCTGGAGTCAGCCCGGCCGGAGGCCTGACCCGGGGTCACGGTCACCGCCGGGGCGGCGGGCACAGCATGGCGCGGCATAGGGCAGCGCGTCGCGGGAAGAGCGCGCGAGTCACCCGAAGCGGATGGCACCCCGCGCGACGACCTCACCGAAGCGGGGCAGGTCGAGGGCGACCGCCGACCTGTGCTCGGCCTCGGTCAGCGCCGTCATGGCGTCCTCGACGAACACCAGCTCGTAGCCGTGGTCGGCGGCCGCCCGGGCTGTCGACTCCACCCCCAGATTGGTCGCGATACCGCCGAACACGAGCGTGTCCACACCCCGTGCCTGCAACAGCTCGTGCAGCCCGGTGCCGTGGAACCCCCCGATGGTGCGCTTCACCAGAACAGCATCGGCCACCGCCGCCACCTCCCCGATCAACGCGCTGCCGGGCGGCTGCTCGGCGACGTTCGGACGCTCGACGCGCAACGCGACGACCGGGGCGCCCGCCGCCTGGAAGAGCGCCGCCAGTTCCAACGACACCGCGAGGACGTCGACGCCCGGTCGCGGGGCCAGCGGCAGGGCGACGATCCGGTCCATCAGATCGACCAGGACGAGCGCGGTCCGGCCGGAATCAAGGGTTCGCATGGCGGTTCACGGTAGCGGATCACGGGAGGGCGGCCGGCCTCCCGTGATCCGCACGGCCCCGCCCTCGGGGGCCTCAAGGCCGCCCTGCAGGCTTCCGCCCCCCCCGGCGCGGCCTCTCCGGTTCGACCTCCCGCAGGCGCCCGGACCGTCCGCGCTCAGCTCTTCCCACGCCGGAGGCGACGCCACCACGACCGATCCCCCTCCCGGCCGGGCCCCGGACCCGCGCCGATCACCGCCAGCAACACGCCGAACGCCTCGTCCAACTCGCGCCTGGGGCACCGCAGCGGAGAACAGGTGACTGCCCCGGCGCTCGGCTGCCACCGACAACGGGTGGACGTCGCCGCCCCACCTTGACCGACGGCTACCTACCGGCGACCGGGGCGTACACCTCGGCGCGAATCGCGTCGATCAGGTCAGCGGCCGGCCGACCTACCCCACCCATTGGACGGGTGGTCACACGGAGAGCCCAACTGGCCTACCGGACCCATGGATTGGCAGAATCTCGAATTGTTCTCCGCCGCAAGCGGGACCAGGATGGTCGGGCATGGGGACACACGATCCGTTGCCGCAAGAAGCGCAGAGCGTCGCGGAGTTCGTCGACTGCCTCCGGCGGCTCAAGGACCGGAGCGGCCTGACCTACCGGCAGTTGGAGGCGAACGCCGAACAGTACGGGGACGTGCTGGCGCGGAGCACCACGGCGGACATGCTGCGCCGGGGCTCGCTGCCGCGCCCGGAGACGGTCCTCGCCTTCGTGCGCGCCTGCGGACGGGGCGAGGCGGCCGCCGACTGGTTGGCGGCCAGGGACAGGTTGGCCGCCGCCGAACCGCCCCCGCCCGGTGGCACGGTGGCGTCCGACCAGGTGGCCGCCCCCTCCACCGGACAACCGGCCGGGGACCTTGCCGCCCACCGCGGCCGCGACGCCGGCCGACGGGTCCGCGCCGCCGCCGCAGGCGCCGTCCTCTTGCTGGCGGCCGGGGCCGCCTGGGCCCTGCTGCCCGACGACCGGGGCGCTCGGGACCGGCCGGCGCGTGGGTCCGGCGCCACCGCGCCGCTCGCCTCACCGCCGCTCACCTCACCACCCGCTGGATCTCTGCCTCCTGGATCACCGCCCCTCGGGAGCGCAGTCGAGGGCCCCGCCCCCGCGTCGGGTCGCACCCGTATTCGACCGGCCTCCAACCCGCAGCTGTGTGTCACCGACGGCCACGACCGCCAGGGGCGCTACCCCAGCCAGGTCGCCGTCCAGCGCGACTGCGCCGACGCCACGCCGCCCGACACCTCCCTGCTCCCGGTCGGCCGCCCCGGCTCCTTCTACATCCAGTGGAGCCACCCCACCCACGGGGACGGTTGCCTGACGGCGCTCGGCAGCGGCCATGTGGTCGCGGGCCTGCTCGAACCCTGGCCCTGGGAGAGCTGTTCGGCGGACCGGACCAGCCAGCACTTCCTCTTCGAACCCGTGGGCCGCACCCGGGCCGAGGGCTACCGGATCCGCGTGGTCTCCAACGGCATGTGCCTCGGCGTCAACGGCGTCAACGGCGTCAACGGCGTCAACGGCGCCGACGACAGCTCGGCCGGCGCCGAGATCGCCCAGCAGCGATGCACACAGGCACCCGGACAGACGTTCCTGGTGGACCCCGCCGGCTGATTGCCGCACGGGTGGGACCCGCGGTCCGCCGGGTCAAGAACCGTCACGAAGGTCCTCCCCGCAGGCGGGGGTAAGCCGTTCCGCCGCGACGACACCAGCCGGATCCTGGGGCCCTCAGCGCGTCCGCGGGGGTCAGCCGGTGTGGGCGTCCGCGGAGACGACCTCGGAGACCGAGGGGGCCTGTAGTCGTACCGATTCCCGGGACCTTCCCAACGCCTGCGCGGTTCCTGCGGCAGAGCCTACGATCTCGGTGTGACTGAACCCTCGGACTACGAGCTTGCAGCGTGGCGTGACATCCAGCGTTTCAAGGGTCGCCCGCTGTCCCGGAGGATGGGCGAGGCCGGCGAGCAACTGGCCGTCGGAGCGGCGAAACTCGGCAGGCGCGCGGCCAACAGGTTGGAGAGCCTCCCACGGGCCCGCTCCGCGGTGACACGCGGACGGGAGATCGTCGCCAAGGGCGCCCAGAAGGCGGGTACCGCCGCGCGCAGTGCCACCGACGCGCTGCCCGACTGGAGCGGTGTGGTCGTGCAGTCCACTCGGCAGACGGTGGGGCAGCTTTCGCGAGCGGGGCTGACCCCCGCACGGGTGATGAAGCGCCATCAGAAGCGGGGCCACGACGTGTCGTCGCTGGCCGACCTTCGCCGGCTCGATCTGGAGCAGATCGACGCGGCGCGGGGGCGCGCGGCCAGTTGGTACTACCCGGCCGCCGCAGCGCTGTCGGGAGCGACGGCGGGGCTGGTGATCTCGGGCGGGGAACTGGTCGTCGCCGCCTCCGCAGGAGCTGCGGCAGCGCCCTCGGGAGGCATGATCGTCGGCGCCCTCGCCGGCGACGCGGCGATCGTCCTCGGGCTGGCGTCCCGGGTGGTCGGCCATGTGTCGCTGTTCTACGGCTACGACCCCGAATCGCCCGCCGAGAAGCTGTTCGTGATGTCTGTGGTCAACGCCGGCACGGCGGTGTCGACCTCCGCCAAAGTCACCGCGATGGGCGACATATCCCGGCTCACCCAGGCACTCGTGCGAGGTAAGGCGTGGGATGTCCTGAGCGAGTCTGTGGTCACCAGGGTCTCTGTGGAGTTCGCCAGAGCGTTCGGCATACGCCTTACCAAGAAGGGCCTCGGCAAGGTCGTTCCCGGGGTCGGGATTCTGGTGGGCAGCACCCTCAACTGGTCCATGCTGGAACGGATCGTCGACACCGCTGACATGGCCTACCGGCGCCGCTTCCTCACCGAGAAGTACCCGCACCTCGGCGACGAGGAGGAGAGCGGTTCGTTCCCCGACACCGACGAGGACGGCGTGGAGTCGGCTGACAGTCCGATCAGCGTCCTCGCTGAACTCGCCAAGGCAGGCGGACCCGACCTTCCCTGAGGGTTGTCCCGCGCCCGCGGGGTGATCCCTGCACCCGGCTCGTCCCCGGCGGCCCGGCGTGTGGACGGTCACACGGGCTGTGGCCACGTCACTCCCCAGGTCCTGGCCGCGCGAGGGGCTGGGTTGGTGGGCGTGGGGACGCGGGGGCGGATGTATCGACATGTGGGTCCGGCGGAGTTGAAGGGGCTCGTCCGGGCGGGTGGTGAGGGTCGGAGCTTGCGCTCGTCGGTGGACTTCGGCGCGTGGGCCTCGGCGCTGACCCCGGACGAGTTGGCCGAGCCGTTCACGTTCGTCGTCGATGCCGGCGGGGTGCTGCGGCTGGCTCCGCGCCGCAGCGAGCATGTGGTGTGCGCCGGCGGCGAAGAGGTCTTGAGCGCCGGTGAGATGAGCTTCCGTGAGGAGTCCGGGCGGTGGGTGATCGACGAGGTCAGCAACCAGTCGACCGGCTACTGCCCGGACGTCGTCTCATGGCCGGCCGTGGCCGAGGCCCTGGACCGGATGGGGATCCGGCGCCCGTCCGGCTTCACGTACGAGGTGGTCTTCCGCCGCTGCCGCTCCTGCCGGGAGCTCAGCATCGTGCGGGAGGAGGACTTCGTCTGTGTTCTCTGCGACGAGGGCCTGCCTCGGGAGTGGAACGTTGCCGAGCCGGATCGCTAAGTGGTCGGAGGCTTGTCTACGGGGTTCCTGGGCGTCGTTCTGCCTCAGGCGGGCTTCCCGAAAGCCCGGCGCCATCACGGACCGGGGTCCACGTCGGCGCGCCGGCCGGGACGCCGCTGGACCGTCCGGGCCAGCCGGCGGCCCAGCAGCAGGTAGCCGAGGAGCGCGCCGGTGGTGTTGAGCAGGACGTCGTCGATGTCGAAGGCACGGCCGGTGATCAGGGCGCCCTGGACCAGCTCCACCAGGAGCATCACCGCTGCCGTCCGCAGCAGCACCCGGAACAGCCCGCGGGCCCTCGGCCAGAGCACCGGAAGCAGGAGCCCGAACGGCAGGCCTAGCAGCACGTTCCCGCCCACCTGCCGGACGGCGTCGACGGTGGTGGCGTGCAGCAGGTAGTGGCGCAGCTAGTCGCCGGGCCGCAGGTTGCTGTGGACCTGGCCGACCGCTTCGGGAACGGGGACGAGGGTGACGCGTGCCAGCGCGGCCGCGAAGGCGACCGAGGCCAGGAACGCGGCGCTCAGGATGAGCCAGCGCCCGGCGATCGCGGTCCTGACCTGTCGGCGGTCGATGGGGGCCTCCGCCCTCTCGGTTCCTCCGGCCAGTGCTGCGCCGGCCCATCTCTCCGCGGCCCGACCCTCCCTCGTCAGCCGGCCACGGGCCCGCCTGCCGTGGCCGGTGGTGGAGCGTGCCGTGCCGGTCGGCTTCGGGGTGTTTCCTTCCTCCGCGTCGGAGGCCGCCTTGTCCCGGCGGCGCCGGCCCCAACCTACGCCCGCGCCGATGATGTGCTCCGCCATCACTGCCCCTCCGGCTCTTCTACGTTGGGGAGGGTCGTGTACCCGGGCCGCCCGCCCTCACACCGTGAGCGGTTGCTGCCGCAGCGGCGGTCGGCCTGACGAGTCGAAGGTCGGTTCCACCACTGTCCGTCCGGGATGTACGTCCGCCCCGCGCGCGGGCACCGGGCAGGAGGTGGAGATGTGGGCGCTGGCGGTCACCTGCTACGAGCGGGTCACCGAGGTCGTCAACGCCGCACGGCCTGCCGGTGACGACCAGAAGCTCACCCAGCCCCGCATCGTGCTGGACGACCTCAGCGTGAAGGCGGTGGGCAGCGAGCATCGCTGACAGCGCGGTCAGGGTCGGTGCTTGGCCGGCTTGGGGTGCTTCCCCGCCTGCCCGTGGACGGGGGGCTGTCGCCTGCTGATTCTGGAGAATCGTGATCGGACGTGTGGTCGAGACTCACGGATCGGGGAGGCCCCATGACGAAGGACGACGGCACAGTCAGCTCAACATTCGCCAAGGAGCAGCGGGCGTCGGAAGACCGCCGCCGCCAGGAGGAGGAGCGGGCCCGCCGCCACCGTGAGGCGGAGGAGTACCGGGACCGCGGGCTGGCGGAGGAGGATCGGCGCCGCCGAAAGGCAGCGGAAGCCCAGACGAGGGAAGAAACCGGGGACAGCGCCGAGGAGAAGTAGCGGCGATCCAGTCACTCCTGGCCTGGGCAGTGTCCGCCACTGCCCAAGCCCGCGCCCTCCACACGAACACGACCTGGCGACGGACCGGAGCGCAAAGCCTCCTCTGGCCGGCGCTCGCACACGTTCGCTCCGACGAGCCGGCGCACGGTCCCGTGCCCCGCGATCCGGCGCGCCAGGGGCACAGCCCCGGTCAGCCGGCCGGAGTCCTCGACGGCGGCGGCCTCCAGCATCACCCATCATCGTGACTCAGGGCCACAGAACCCTCTCTCAACGTCACTGCTCCGATCCTGCCACGCGGGCCGCCACGTCACCCGGGAATCGCACTTCCCGCCCGGGCCCGGACCGATGGGCGGCCCCGTGAGCCCGTCGCCGCTGAAGCTCGAACACTCAATCGTCGTCGTGACTGTCCTCTCTGCGCAGCGACGGGAGCAGCAACGAACCGGCGCCCGCGAGGAGGAGGAGCAAAGCCTGGGTGGCCGCGGGGGCGGAGGTGGCGTCGTGCAGGGGCCAGGCCCAGATGCTGGGCCGGTTGTGCACGAGGCCAAAGGAGACGCAGGCGAAGGGGAACACCGCGGTGGCGATGGAGGCCAAACGCGCGCCGCCGAGCCACCGGAGGATGAGGGCGAGGCCGAGGTAGCCGCTGAAGTCGCGGGCCAGAGCGGTGGCTGCGGTGCCGGCGCCTGCGATGACCGAGACAGCGGCGGTCACGACGCCGGTCAGGACACACAGGGCCATGAAGGCCGCGTCCCATCGCCTGACGGCTCGGACGGCGACACGTTCGGTGAGGCGGTCGGCGCGGGCCTGCCCTTCCAGGATCAGGCAGACGGGGACCAGTGGGAGGAGCGAGGACATGGGCAAGTCGAACGTCAGCCCGCCGACCACGACCGGGATGGGGACTGTCACCGAGTTCGCGGAGCTACCCAGCAGGATGCAGGCGAGCAGGCCGGCGGCGACGGCGGGGACGTACCTGATGCGGAGCCACCAGATCATCGGGTCGCCTCGAACGATGGTGCTCCGGGGTGGTGGTACTGGGCGGGGTCCAGAACCGGTTTGATGTCACACCGGTTCAGCGTGTCGGCGTTGGCCCGGAACCAGGCCAACTGTTCGTCGCGCGGAAGGGCCATGACCTGGCTGGCAATCCGTACTTCCTGCTCGCGGTAACGTCCCTCGACCGTGCGGGGGGTGACTCCGGCGGTCAGCTTCAGCCAGGACGACAGTGGGGCGACGGCTTCGACACCGGGCCAACGCCCGCCACGTTCCATAGCGCACTGCGGCGCCCGGTTGGGAATCTGCTGGAGTGCGACGAGCGACTGGACCTCGTCCCGGGTGGGCCGGCTGGAGAACGGGGACACTGGGGCGGAGTCAGTGAGGCCAGCGGCCTGGAGACGCAGCTGCGCCTGGGTCGCCCACTCGGTGATGTTCGCAGCTTCGGCCTTCTGCTCGGGCCACAGGCACACCCGTGGTGTGGTCGTGGTGCAGGTCTGTTCGCTCGCCGGCCGGGCACTTGCCGCGTGGTAGCCGAGCGGCCCGGCGATCCACGCCCCCGCGGCGGTGGTCACCACTAGCGTCACGGCGGCGGTCAGCCGACGCCTTTCGCGCAGCGCCGTCCAGATCCAGGCGGCCGCGAGCAGCCCGAGAACCGCCACTGTCGGAGCTGCCAGCGCCCTGAGGGCGGGGACCTCGTCCAGGGCGCAGCATTCTGTGAGGTTGCGGCCGTTGAGCTGGCGGACCCAGAAGGCGTCGAGGGTGGAGGGGTAGGCCATCCAGAGGAAGCTGGCAACGAGGGTGAGGGGTACTGCCAGGAGGCGGGGCAGGGTGAGGCCGAGCGCGTAGCCGACGGTGGTGTGGGCGAGGACCACCAGGAGTTCGACCGTGATGACGGTGGGGGTGGGCCAGCCCGGGAGGCCGCTTGCCTGTGGGATGAAGACGGCGAGGGCGGCGAGGACGGACAGGGCGCCGAGTGCGAGGACCGGGGCCAGCGCGGACAGGGCGATGGCGGTGGTGGAGCGGGCGGGTGCGGTGTCGAGGACGGCGGAGCGGCGGACCTTGAGTCCTTCCCAGGCGCCGCAGGCCGCGACGGCGGGAGCGGTGAAGTTCAGCAGGAAGGAGCTCTGGGCGGTGACAGAGGGCCAGTAACCGTTGGTGATCCACCCGGTCATCTTGCCGCTGTACATAAGGATCCAGACCAGGGCGATGGGTGCGGCACGCAGGGCCGCGGAGGTGCGGATGACGGTGCGCCAGGGCATGGTCAGACCTCCCCGGCGACGATGCCGGCGTAGGCGGCCTCGGCGCGACGTTCCGCAGGGACGTCGCGGGGCGCGAGTGCGAGGAAGGAGTCGATCGGGCCCTGGTGGCGGACCTGGCCCCGGTCGAGCAGGACGACCGAGTCGTAGATCTCGGCCAGGTCTTCGGTCTGGTGGGTGGAGACGACGAAGCTGGTGAGGTGGCGCAGTTCGGCGATCAGTTCGCGGAAGACGCCGCGCTGCACCGGGTCCAGCCCTGCGGTGGGCTCGTCCAGGAGGACCAGTTCCGCGTCGTGGACGAGTGTCTGCGCGATGCCCAGGCGGCGCAGTTGTCCTCCGGAGAGTTCGGCGCTGCGCCGGCTAGCGAGTGTGGAGAGCCCCACCTTGTCGATGGCTCGCTGCGACCGCTGCCAGGCCTCGGCGCGGGACATGCCCTTCAGCCAGCCCGCGTAGGCTGCCTGCTCCCTGACCCGTAGGCCCGGGACTGGGCGTACCTGCTGGGGGAGCCAGCCGACCTTGCGCCGGTACGCCTTGAGGTCCTTGCTCGTACGGGTGTCGAGCCCGTCGAGGGTGATGCGGCCCGTCTCGGGCCGGAGTGCGGAGGCGATCAGTCCTAACAGGGTCGACTTGCCGGCGCCGTTGGGGCCGAGGAGCACGCTGCAACCCTTTTCGAGGCGAAGGCTGAAGTCCTTCAGGATGTGGGAGTCCCGACGGTAGCTGAAGGAGCATTCGGTTACTTGAACAGGCATTGTTTATTGATCCACTTCGCAAGGCGGCTGGCCAGAGGGGCACTGCGCATCAATTCGGCCGAATGGCGAGACTGGAGAAGTCTGTGTACTTTTTGAATGGCTTCGATGATCCACAAATGCCAACGAACTTCTTGTGGATTTGCCATGTCCGAGCCGGGGCGGCATCAGGTCAGGGCGTGCGGCGAAGATCCATGGAACGAACCTGGCGGACGTCATGGGGCGCAGCTCAGGACTTTGCGGCAAGTGCCGTCCGGGGCCGGCCGGCAGGGTTGGTCGGCGAGCGAGGCCGTGGTCGTCCAGGCAGGCGCTCGAGCGGATCGGGTGGATGGCGGTCGCACTACCGTTGATCTGCACAGATGTCCTTCTTGAGTGCGGCGCCGCCGGGGTTCGTCGCGAGAGTTCGGATCCGATCATGCCTCACGCGCACGGCCCCTGCAGGGACTTGCGGAAACTCCCGATCGGCAAGTATCACAAACTACCCATACCATCCCAATTTGGTACTGTGGGACTTTTTGTACTCTGGGGTAGATTTCTAGAAATTTCCAATAAGCCTGTGCAATTGATCGACTTGGCGTTCATTTTCCTGGCTCTTGGCCGATTTGCAACCCTCGCCGAATTCGCGCCAAGTATCGAACGATTCTGGAAATCCATTCGCTTGAGACTCGTACGTGTGCGTGAATACTTTCGGTATCCGGGATCTCTGGAAGCCGGCTTCGCCAAAGAGCGAAGTCTCCGAGAGAGGGGAGTGACGTGCACGTCACTGGATTCATGCGGCGCCGCGCAGGCGTCGTCCTGGCAACACTCGCAGCGGCCACACTCGCCGGAACGGTGCCGGCGAACGCCGAAGGCAGCTGGAGCTCCTACATCTCCTACTGGGGCTACAACAGCGAGTCCCGCCGGTGGACCGACAACCACGCCGACGGGAACTGGACCAGCGTCAGCTTCAGCGGCTGCTCGGACAACGGCTCGGGCTACTTCGCCACAGGCAACCCCACCACCGTCGAGCTGGACCGGGACATCTCCTGGTCCCCCGACACCAGCTACGGCGGCCGCGGCAACTTCTGCAACACCGTCGACTGGGGCGAGCGCACCGACAAGGGCCAGTACTACTTCATCCACAAGAGCGACTTCCGGCTGAGCGTCGACTCGGTCTACACCGCCTACTGAGCATGGAGAAGACAGACATGCAGCTCACCGGATTCATGCGGCGCCGCGCAGGCGTCGTCCTGGCAACACTCGCGGCGGCCACACTCGCCGGAACGGTGCCGGCGAACGCCGAAGGCGGCTGGAGCTCCTACATCAGCAACTGGACCTACAACAGCGAGTCCCGCCGGTGGACCGACAACCACGCCGACGGAAACTGGACCACCGTCAGCTTCAGCGGCTGCTACCACAACGGCTCGACGGACTGGTTCAACCGAGGCGGCACAGCGGAGATCGAGCTGGACCGGGACATCTCCTGGTCCCCCGACACCAGCTACGGCGGCCGCGGCAACCAGTGCAGCACCGTGAACTGGGGTGAGCGCACCGACAAGGGCCAGTACTACTTCATCTTCAAGGGTGACTTCCCGCTGAGCGTCGACTCCGTCTACACCGCCTATTGATCACACCAGCCCTGACGTCACCAGCCAGCGCGCTGGGCGAAGGCACTTGCCTTCGCCCAGCACGCTCCCGCTCGCACGGACCCAGCCGAGCCCAGCAGCGTAGACATCACCCCCGAGGTCTACGGGGATATTCGGGCTGGCGCGGTCCGCATCCGCGCCAAGACGGCCCGTGCCGTCGCGCTCGCCAGCGTGCTGGGCCGCGACAGGGCCGGCCAAGGCCTTCGGACAGGGCGCCGCGGCGGGGCATTTCGCCGACGACGACCTGGTCTCCGTCCTGGAGCACATCGTGGTCGGCAAGCCCGTCGGGATGTCGTGCACTCTGGACGAGGCCCAGTCCGTCCAGAGCGCCACTGCCGCCCGGCGGGCCCTGGGCCAACAGCCGACGGCGGCAAGGGAGCCGACGGTCGACTGACCGTGGTCAGTCGCCGACGAACCACAGGTACCGGCGCGTTCCTTGAGCGACGACGGACACAACTCGCCGGCCTGCGCGACCCAGTCACCGCCACAAGCGGCCGGGAGCCGGTCGAGTTCCGCCAGCAGCCGTGGCACCTGCCGATGATTGAAGACCGCATCCCCATACGGTGTCAGGGCCGAGAGCATCGGGAACAGTGCCGGATCCAGATCCGCGAAAGCGGAAGTCCACGGCACGCCCGCCTTGGCCCGGGCCACGACATCGCGGCTGTCACCGCACACCTGCATGTTGATCGCCTGCCGAGCCCGTCGGCGCCCGACTCGACCCTCGGAGGAATGTGCGACCAGGCGGCCGGCAAGACCCTGGTCCTCGATGTCATGGGCAGGTCCTCTCCGCGCCGGCGGGGTCGGCCGCCGCCTCGGTTACCCCGCGCCCCAGCACCATGAACCGATGGACGACCCCGTGAGGGACCCCATCGAAGGATCTACGAGCAGGCCTGGAGAGAAGGACACATCACCAAGGACAACCCTGCCGCCCGCTCCTGGAGAGGTCGGAGTTGGCACACCAAGCAATAGCCGGGGTCTCTGGACTCCACCAAAGACCCCGGACCGCTCCTTCGAACGCCACCTTCTTCCCGCTCCTGCGGAGACGACGCGAGGTGAGGCCCGCCCTCAAGGCCTTCCCACCGCCTCGCGATCGTCCTGCACGTCCTCGGACGGCTCGTCGCTCCAGCGGAACCACATCTTGCGGCCCTGACCGGTCATCGAGGTCGAGACCGACCAACCGTCCCGCACCCCGCACGACCGGCCTGGCGTGTAACAGGCAAGGCTCCCCTTCGCCAGCCGCACCCCCTCTCCCGGCCACGTGCCCCCGAGCACCGGTCGGGCGTGTTCGGAGTTCCCGCCGTCACCCCACGTCAGAGCGGTCGGCAGGTGACCCCCGGTCGAAGCCCCAGCCACCCGGCCCCGGAACCCCTGGTTCACCCCAGAACAACGCACCCCACGCCTTGCGAAAATCCCGGATGGAAATGACCGAGAACACGCTGGGCCAGAGCGTGTTCGATTGACCCTCAGGAAAACGGTCTGAATACTGATCGAGCACGATGCAACAGAAACTCGTTGCACAGCAGACTCCGATTTGTCATTTCATTCGACTGGGGAGGATCTATGTTCTCGAACGCGAGGAAGGTCGTGGGCTCGATGGCCGTGGCCTTCGCTTCGGCGGCCGCGCTCACCGTGGCCGTGCCGTCCGGCAATGCCTTCGCCATCGACCACGTCGCGTGCGACGGGAGCCGCAATGACTTCCTGAAGATCTGGTCGCACCTCGACGGCCGTGACAGCGTCGACTGCTACGCGAACGGCGGGTCGATCGGCTTCGGCGGGTGGTGGGTCGACCGGATCTCCACGGGGAACAACGACCTGGTCTACTCCGACGCCAACGGCGACTCGGTGAGGATCAATCGCTGGACCGACATCTCGTTCCCGAACCACCCGCCGAAGGTGGACTCCATCCGGATCCTCTGAAGAACCGGCGGAGCGGCCCCAAAACGGAATTCGCCCGGCCTCATCACCTCAGGTCTCCGCGCCACTTGGGTCGCCGTCGCATCTTCTGTGACGTGAATTCCCTCCGCCCCGGCTCATCGGTGCCGGCCACGCCCTCCGGGCATGGCCGGCACCGGCCTGTGATGCTGCAACTGTCCGCCGGCCGATCCCGGGATGATGCCGATAGGACCATCCCGCTGGCGCGGGGAACAGCGGTTCATCGCCGAGCACAGAGATCGTCTGCGGGGACCACCACCGCTGGCGCGGGGAGCAGCAGCAACCCTGCGGCGATGGAGATGCCAGCGAAGGACCATCCCCGCTGGCGCGGGGAGCAGTGGTACATGGTCGAGATACTGATCGGCTTGTCGGGACCATCCCCGCTGGCGCGGGGAGCAGCTGCTCGCCGAGCACCTCGCCGAGGCGGGCTTCGGACCATCCCCGCTGGCGCGGGGAACAGGGTGCCGTGCTGACCGATGCGCTCGCGAGCCGGGGACCATCCCCGCTGGCGCGGGGAGCAGCTCGCACTCTAGTTCTACAAGCGGTCGAAGTCGGGACCATCCCCGCTGGCGCGGGGAGCAGAGTTCATGGCGACGTGGGGGCACGCGGACCGCGGGACCATCCCCGCTGGCGCGGGGAGCAGCTGGCGGCCGCCGACACTCTCGTCGACGGCAGGGGACCATCCCCGCTGGCGCGGGGAGCAGAGGGCCGCGATCTGGCGTTCCAGTGCGGCAACGGGACCATCCCCGCTGGCGCGGGGAGCAGCCACCGCGCGGCCAGCTCCTCAGCTGGTCGATGGGACCATCCCCGCTGGCGCGGGGAGCAGACACCACGGGCAAGACGGGTGGTGGCACCGTCGGGACCATCCCCGCTGGCGCGGGGAGCAGGCCAGATCGCCCCCGCCGCTGGTCGGGACGTCGGGACCATCCCCGCTGGCGCGGGGAGCAGGGTCGGGGTCGACCAGCAGGCCGGTCTGGATGGGGACCATCCCCGCTGGCGCGGGGAGCAGCTCCCTGGGGGATTGTCCTTCGACTCGGCCCAGGGACCATCCCCGCTGGCGCGGGGAGCGGGGAGCAGGGATCTTCGACGGTCCACGAGCCATACAAGGCGGGACCATCCCCGCTGGCGCGGGGAGCAGCATCCCCCGCCCCGGAGGAAGCACGTGAACCGAGGACCATCCCCGCTGGCGCGGGGAGCAGGGAGGCATGCGCGGCGGGGACGGGTCGCAGGTGGGACCATCCCCGCTGGCGCGGGGAGCAGGACCACGATTCGGGGTTGTTGTGGTTGTTGTTGGGACCATCCCCGCTGGCGCGGGGAGCAGTCCCCGATCGCCGGGTTGCCCTGGAACGCCGAGGGACCATCCCCGCTGGCGCGGGGAGCAGGTGGCCTGCTTCTCGGCGCGGCGGGCCTCGCGGGGACCATCCCCGCTGGCGCGGGGAGCAGTGGGCGGCCATCTTGCGGAGCTTGCGGTGGAGGGGACCATCCCCGCTGGCGCGGGGAGCAGACATGACGACACACCAGCACACCCCGGCCGCGGGGACCATCCCCGCTGGCGCGGGGAGCAGCTCCTCGCGCAGCTCCAGGACCAGCAGGTCGAGGGACCATCCCCGCTGGCGCGGGGAGCAGTCTGCGTGACCTGGGGCTTTAGCCGGCTGCGGGGTGAAACTCAGCCACTTCCACCGATTCGGACAAACAAGGCATAGTTGCCGTTCCTCTCTCGGGTGCGGCCTTGGCAATCGCTGGAGCGCGACCGGGCACTATCGTCGATCATCCATCCCGTCGCTGACAATAGCCAGTCCCTTCGGCAGGCAGCCGATCGAATCACCTGCAGGGACCCACCCTCCCCCCTGCGGGTCGTCCCGGCGGGCACGGAGAGTCAGGGCGGCGACCAGCGCGCCGCCCCCCAGGGATCACCCCCGAGGCGCGGGGGCCGGCCCGGTCCGTGCCCTCGCGCAGCGGGTGCACCGTCTCCAGGAGTTGAAGAAGACGCCGGGCACTGGTGTCAGTGGCGCGGGCCCGTCCGGCGGTCGCCGGGACGATGGCGCGCGGGTCCGGCAGTACTGGGGTCCGGCTTCCCTGGCGCCGCCGTCGGACGTCAGCTGCTGACCTGTGCGTCCGCACCGTCCGCCGGCGGCATGATCGGTGCGAGCGCTGCGACGGGCGGGCACCCGCCACCTGGGTCAACTCCTCGGAGCGAGTCCGACCGATTGAACGGCCAACCAGACGACCGGGCCGCCCCGTTCAGGCGGCGTTCGTGACTCGCTCAGGCCTCGGCCCCACGCCCGGTCACCCTCGAACGACGACCGCCCCCGGTGACCACCACACCATCCACGGGAGCGCTCCCACAGATGTGCGCCCAACGCCTTGACGCCTCCGAGCGTTCATGGGTTGATAGCGGAGAGCCCGAGGCTCACCATCATCTCACCTTCACAGCAGTCGAATTGATGCAATCAGCGGCTTCATTCGGCCACTGCGATCGCCCACCGGGGAAGCCGTACGACGGCCGCACTCGATGAGATATGGGAGCGATCCCACGTACTTCATGGGCCACCGATACACCCCCCTGGGTCCCCCACCCGAAAGGACTCCCCCATGCCTTCCGGCCACCACAGCAGCGGGCGCCCCCGCCGCAGGCCCCTGCTCCACCGGCTGCGCGCCCTCGCCGCGGTCGCGGCGCTCGGCGCCGCCGCGCTGCTGCCCGTCGCCACCGCCGCCCCCGCACAGGCCGCCGCCCGCGTCGACAACCCCTACGCCGGCGCGGGCGTCTACGTGAACCCCGAGTGGGCCGCGAACGCCGCCGCCGAGCCCGGCGGCAGCGCCGTGGCCGGCCAGCCCACCGCTGTCTGGCTCGACCGCATCGCCGCCGTCAACGGCACCCCGGGGCACCTGGGGCTGCGCGGACATCTGGACAACGCCGTCCGACAGGCGGCGGGCAAGCCCTTCGTGGTCCAGCTCGTCGTCTACGACCTGCCCGGCCGCGACTGCGCCGCCCTCGCCTCCAACGGCGAGCTCGGCCCGACCGAGATCGGCCGCTACCGGACCGAGTTCATCGACCCGATCGCCGCCGCGCTGGCCGACCCCGCCTACGCCGGCCTGCGGATCGTCACCACCGTCGAGATCGACTCGCTGCCGAACCTGGTGACCAACGCGGGCGGCACCGCCACCGCCACACCGCAGTGCGACACCATGAAGGCCAACGGCAACTACGTCAACGGCGTCGGCTACGCGCTGGCCAAGCTGGGCGCCGTCCCGAACGTCTACAACTACGTCGACGCCGGCCACCACGGCTGGCTCGGCTGGGACTCCAACCTCGGCCCCGCCGTCGATGTGCTCCGCCAGGCCGCGACGGCCGCCGGCTCCACCACCGCCAACGTGCACGGCTTCATCGTGAACACCGCCAACTACTCGGCCCTGAAGGAGCCGTACTACACGGTGGACGACTCGGTGAACGGCGCCTCGGTGCGCCAGAGCGCCTGGGTGGACTGGAACCGCTACGTCGACGAGCTCTCCTACGCCCAGGCCTTCCGGCAGAAGGCCGTGGCCGCGGGCTTCGACCCGGCCATCGGCATGCTGATCGACACCTCGCGCAACGGCTGGGGCGGCGCGGCCCGCCCGACCGGCCCCGGCGCCCGGACCAGCGTGGACAGCTACGTGGACGGTGGTCGGACCGACCGCCGGTTCCAGACCGGCAACTGGTGCAACCAGTCCGGGGCCGGCCTCGGCGAGCGCCCGCGAACCGCACCCGAACCGGGCATCGACGCCTACGTCTGGGTGAAGCCCCCGGGCGAGTCGGACGGCGCCAGCCGGCTCGTCCCCAACGACGAGGGGAAGGGCTTCGACCGGATGTGCGACCCGACGTACACCGGCAACGCCCGCAACAACTTCCACCTCTCCGGCGCGCTGCCGAACGCACCGCTGGCCGGCTCCTGGTTCTCCGCCCAGTTCCAGGAGTTGCTGAAGAACGCCTACCCCCCGGTGACCGGTGGCGGCACCGGTGACACCACGCCGCCGAGCACCCCGGCCGGGCTCCGCTCCACCGGTGCCACGGCCGCCACCGTCTCGCTGGCGTGGACGGCCTCGACCGACGACGTCGGGGTCACCGGGTACGACGTCCGCCGCAACGGCACGCTGGTCGGCTCGACCTCGGGCGCCGGCGCCACCTCCTACACCGACAGCGGGCTGACCGCCTCGACCGCGTACGGCTACACCGTGGCGGCGCGTGACGCGGCGGGCAACTCCTCGGCGGCCTCGGCGGTCCTCACCGTCACGACGGCCACCGGCAACGGTGGCGGGACCACCGGCTGCACCGCGACCTACCGGATCAGCAGCGACTGGGGCGCCGGCTTCAACGCCGATGTCACCGTCACCAACACGGGCACCGTCGCCGCCACGGGCTGGAAGGTCACCTGGACCTGGGGTGGCACCCAGCAGATCACCAACCTGTGGAACGGCGTCCTCACCCAGTCCGGCACCGGCGTGAGCGTCGCCAACGCCCCGTACAACGGCGCCCTGGCGGCGGGCGCGAGCACCGGCTTCGGGTTCGGCGCCGGCTACTCCGGAAGCAACGCCGCGCCGACGCTGAGCTGCACCGCGAGCTGACGCCCCGGCCGACCGGTGTCGGCCCCGCCACGACGGCGGGGTCGACACCAAGTGCGGGGTCGACGCCAAGTGCGGGGAAGACACCACGGCGGAGCCGACACCGACTGCGGAGCCGACACCGACGACGGCGTTCAAGGCGCCTCCCCCGCACACGTCCTGACGCACAGTCGGCATCAGGCGGAGTCGCGTACCACCAGCTCCGTCGCCAGCACCACCTGACGGCTGCCCCGGTGCCGTCCGGCGATCTCCTCCAGAAGGAGCCGGGCCATCGTCCGCCCCATCTCCTCGATCGGCTGCCGGACACTGGTCATCGGCGGCTCGGTGTGCCGGGCGACGATCGAGTCGTCGAAGCCGATCACCGCGACCTGGTCCGGCACCCGCCGACCGGCGGCGCGGAGCACCTGCATGGCCCCGGCGGCCATCACGTCCGAGGCGCAGAACACCGCGTCAAGGTCGGGCCGCCGCTCCAGCAGGGCCCGCATCGCCTGCCGCCCGCCCTCCTCGGTGAAGTCGGCCGGCCCCACGAGGTCCTCCTCGTAGGTCCGCCCGGCCTCCTCCAGGGCGCGCCGGTAGCCCTCCAGTCTCGCCAGCGCCACCTCCATGTCCGGCGGGCCGGTGATGGTGGCGATCCGGGCGCAGCCGCGCCGCAGCAGGTGCCGGACGGCCATCCTGGCGCCGCCCGCGTTGTCGGCGTGGACATAGCTGAGGACCTCGTGGTCACTGCGCCGGCCGGCCAGGACGGAGGGGATCTCCAGGCTCTCCAGCAGCCCGGGCAGCGGGTCGTCGCGGTGCACCGCGACGAGCAGCACGCCGTCCACCCGCTGGGCCGCCAGGTAGGCGGCCAACCGGTCCCGCTCGCGCTGGTTGCGGACCAGGATCAGCAGCAACTGCATCTCGGTCTCGCTGAGTTCGGCCGCGACGCCGCTGATGATGTCGGAGAAGTAGGGCTCGGAGAAGAGCCTGGTCTCCGCCTCCGGGACGACCAGGGCGACGGCATCGGTCCGGGAGGTGACCAGCGAGCGCGCGGCCCGGTTCGGCACGTAGCCGAGCTCGGCGATCGCCGCCTGGACGGCCGCACGGGCTTTGTCGCTCACCCGTGGCGAACCGTTGACCACCCGGGAGACCGTGCCCCGGCCCACGCCCGCGAGGGCCGCCACCTCCTCCAGGGTCGGCCGTGCCGAGCCCCGCGGGCCACCGCCCGACGTGCCGGCCGTCCCACTCGCCGCCTGTCCCATCGTCCACCTCTCCAAGACCTCGCCGCCCGGGACCGCCGCGCAGGGCGGCGCCCAGGGGACCATCCTCCTCCACCGTGACACCCGCGACACGACGCGGGTACGCGGGCACCCGGGCACGACGCCCGACGCCCGCCCCGGCGGGCCATCGGCCACAGGACACGTTCGCGCAACGGATGGCGCGATCCGCCTTGACACTCGGCCCGATCACCCAGCAACCTTCCCCTAGTGTATTTGGGAGCGCTCCCACGAAGGGCGTTCACCTTGGCGGCCCGCCGCGACCGGGGCCGCCATCCGACGCCCGCCGCGGACCTGAACGGTCCCGAGGCCCGGTCGCCCCACCCGATGACTGACCGTCAAGACATCCACAGAGCCAGCGAAACGGGGCACTGCGGGCTCCCACCAACCCCGACCGTCAACGGGCCCGAGCTCCAGCAGACCCACCAAGTACCGCCAAGTACCGCCAGGACACCACAACACCGGAACACCCCACCACCGGACACCGGAACACCGGCCGCCGCGTCATCCGGACACCGAAGCCCAGCGCACCGACCACACCAAGGCACCGAGGAGAACCCCCATGCGTCCCACCACCCACGCACGCCACCGGGCCGTCCCCGTCACCACCGCCCTGACCCTCTCCGCCCTCCTGCTCACCGCCTGTGCCGGCGGTTCGGGCACCGACCCGGCCGCCGGATCAGCCGCCGGTTCGGCTGCCGCGGGCGGCAAAATCACGCTCTCGGTAGGTGACTTCGGGACCTTCGGCTACCGCGAGGCCGGCCTCTACGACGAGTACATGGCCGCCCACCCGGAGATCACCATCCGGTACGAGACCGTCCAGGACGGCCAGAAGTACTGGGACGCCCTGGCCACCCACCTGGCGTCCGGCAGCGGCCTCAACGACATCCAGGCCGTCGAGGTCGGCTACATCGCGCAAGCCACCGGCACGCTCGGCGACAAGTTCACCGACCTCTCCAAGGTGGCGGGCGTGCGGGCCGACGCCTGGCTGCCGTGGAAGGCCAAGCAGGCCACCACCGGCAAGGGCGCCCTGATCGGTCTGGGTACGGACATCGGCCCGATGGCCGTCTGCTACCGCAAGGACCTCTTCGAGCAGGCCGGCCTGCCCACCGACCGTGAGGCCGTCGGCAAGCTGTGGAACGGGGACTGGACGAGGTTCGTCGAGGCCGGGAAGCAGTACCAGGCGAAGGCCCCGGCCGGCACCTTCTTCACCGACTCGGCGAGCGGCCTGTTCAACGCGGCGCTCTCCGCGGAGGCCCAGCAGTACTCGGACGCCGCCGGCAAGCTCGTCTACCGCGACAGCCCCGGTGTGAAGAAGGCCTGGACGACCGCCGTGGACGCGTCGCGTGCCGGGATCAGCGCCGGGCTGCGGCAGTTCCAGGACGACTGGAACACCGCTTTCACCAACGCCAAGTTCGCCACCGTGGTCTGCCCCTCCTGGATGACCGGCATCATCAGCAAGTACTCCGGTGATTCCGGGCGCGGCAAGTGGGACATCGCGCAGGCACCGGTGGCCTCCAACTGGGGCGGCGCCTTCCTGACCGTGCCCAAGGCCGGCAGGCACCAGAAGGAGGCCGCCGCCCTGGCGGCCTGGCTGACCGCGCCCGAGCAGCAGGCCAAGGTGTTCGCCAAGGTCGGCAACCTGCCCTCGACCACCGCGGCGCTCGCCCAACCCGCCGTCCAGAACGCCACCTTGGACTACTTCGGCAGCACACCGACCGGTCGGATCTTCGCCGCCACCGCGCAGAACATCGCGACGGCACCGATCGGCGAACACGACGGGACGGTCAAGACCGCCATCACGGACAACGGGATCCTCGACATCGAGCAGCACGGCACCGACCCGGCCAAGGCCTGGGCCAACGTCACCAAGCTGATCGACGACAAGGTCAACGGCTGAGCCCCACCCCGTCCGGCCGTCCCGGCTCCGGACCCGCCCAGGGTCCGGACCGGCCCGGCCAGTCACTCCCGGAAGGACTTCCCGTGGCCACCACCCACCGGCCCAGCGGCGACAGCGGCCCGCCACCGCCGACGCCCCCGACCCGCCGAGACGTCGAACCGACGCCCCCGACCCGCCGCGACGCCGCACCACCACGCCCGGCCTGGCGCTCGCGGCTGCACCGTCTCGACCTCAAGGCCTCCCCCTACGCGTACATCGCGCCCTTCTTCCTCTGCTTCGCGGCCTTCGGCCTGTTCCCCCTGCTGTGGACCGGTTGGCTGTCCCTGCACCGGGTGGACCTGCTCGACCCGGGCGTGATGGAGTGGCGCGGACTGGGCAACTACACCCGCCTCTGGGGGACGGAGCAGTTCCGTACCGCCCTGCTCAACACCGTCACCATCGGGGTGCTCTCCACCGTCCCGCAGCTGCTGATGGCGCTCGGTCTGGCGCATCTGCTCAACTACCGCCTGCGCGGCCGGGGCTTCCTGCGGGTGGCGATCCTGGCGCCGTACGCCACCTCGATCGCGGCGGCGACCCTGGTGTTCGTCCAACTGTTCAACCCTGACTACGGGTTGGTGAACTGGGTGCTCTCACTGATGGGCATCGGCCGGACGGACTGGTACGCCGACACCTGGCCCGCGCAGATCGCCGTCTCCACCATCGTCACCTGGCGCTGGACGGGCTACAACACACTGATCTACCTGGCCGCGATGCAGGCCGTCCCGAAGGACCTCTACGAGGCCGCCGCCCTGGACGGTGCCTCCCGCCGCCAGCAGTTCACCCGGATCACCGTGCCGTCGATCCGCCCCACCATCCTCTTCACCGTGATCGTCTCGACCATCGGGGCCACCCAACTCTTCGGTGAGCCGCTGCTGTTCGGCGGCGGCGTCGGGGTCAGCGGCGGCTCGGCCCACCAGTTCCAGACGCTCGGTCTCTACATGTACGAACTCGGCTGGCCGAGCCGCCAGTTGGGCCGGGCGGCCGCGGTCGCCTGGACGATGCTGCTGATCCTGCTGCTGATCGGCGCCGTGCAGCTGCTGACAGCCCGCCGCAACCGTGCCAAGCAGGGGAGCTGACATGGCCGTCACCGTCGACCCCGCGCCGGCTGCTCAGCCGTCCCGTCCTGCCCGGCAACCACCCGGCCGCCTCGGCGGGGCGCTCCGGACCGCCCGGCGCCGGCTGCTTCCCGGCGCCGGGGAGCAGGACAAGGCCGGGCCGCTGACCTACGCGGTCCTGATCGCCGCCGCCGTACTCTCGCTGTTCCCGCTGTACTGGACCTTCGTCGCCGCCTCCTCCACCGGGGAGCGGGTGGCCCAGGCACCGCCGCCGCTCCTCCCCGGCGGATCGCTGTGGTCCAACATCGCCACCGCCTGGGAGCAGGCCGACCTCGGCCGGGCGCTGCTCAACTCCACGGTCGTGGCGGGCTGCGTCGCGCTGAGCACCGTCGCGTTCTCGACCCTGGCCGGCTTCGCCTTCGCCAAGCTGGCGTTCCGCGGCCGGGGCGCGTTGCTGACCGTCGTCGTCGCCACCATGACCATTCCCCCGCAGCTCAGTGTCATCCCGCTGTACCGGATCATCACCGAACTCGGCTGGGGCAACCAGCTGAAGGCCGTCGTGCTCCCCTCCCTGGTGGCCGCCTTCGGGGTGTTCTTCATGCGGCAGTACCTCGCCGAGGCGCTGCCGGTCGAGCTGATCGAGGCGGCCCGGGTGGACGGCGCCCACAGCCTGCGGATCGTCTGGCACGTCGTGCTGCCGGTGGCCCGGCCCGCGATGGCCGTGTTGGGGATGCTCGTCTTCGTGCAGTCCTGGAACGACTTCTTCTGGCCGTTCGTGGTGCTGACCCAGCAGAACCCGACCGTCCAGGTCGCCCTGTCCGCCATCGGCGGCGGCAGCGCCTACGAGGTCAACCAGGCCGTCATCATGACCGGCGCCCTGGTCGGCACGCTGCCGCTGTTGCTGCTCTTCGCCGTCCTGGGCCGGCACATCGTCGGGGGCATCACCGCCGGCGCCGTCAAGAGTTGAGCCGCGCCGCCCGTCCACCCCACCCATCATCTCCCGGGAGCATCACGCCATGACCTCCATCGTGCCGCCCGCCCGCACCGCGACCAGCCCCTCCGACACCCGCACCGCCGCCGCGACCAGCCCCTCCGACACCCGCACCGCCGCCGCGACGGCACCGACCGACCGCACAGCCACCACCGCACGCACCACCACCCGCACCACCGCCGAACCCCCCGCCCCCGCCCACGCCTTCCCATCCGCCTTCCGCTGGGGCGCCGCCACCGCCGCCTACCAGATCGAGGGCGCCGTCCACGAGGGCGGCCGCACGGCGTCGATCTGGGACACCTTCAGCCACACCCCGGGCCGGACCGCCGGCGGCCAGACCGGCGATCTGGCGGTCGACCACTTCCACCGGTTCCGCGAGGACGTCCGGCTGATGGCCCGGCTCGGCCTCACCTCCTACCGGTTCTCGCTCTCCTGGCCCCGCGTCCAGCCCACCGGCAGCGGCCCCGCCCTCGAAAGCGGTCTGGACTTCTACCGCGCCCTGGCCGACGAGCTCCGGGAGCACGGCATCCGGCCGGTCGCCACCCTCTACCACTGGGACCTCCCGCAGCACCTGGAGGACATCGGCGGCTGGCCCGCACGCGACAACGCCGCACGCTTCGCCGAGTACGCCTCGCTCGCGGCGCAGGCCCTGGGTGACCGGATCGACACCTGGGTCACCCTCAACGAGCCCTGGTGCAGCGCCTTCCTGGGCTACGGCTCCGGCGTGCACGCGCCCGGCCGCACCGACCCCGGCGACGCGCTCCGGGCCGCCCATCACCTCAACCTCGGCCACGGTCTCGCCGTCGGCGCCCTGCGTGCGGCGCTCCCGGCCACCGCCGAGATCGCCGTCTCCCTCAACCTGCACGCCGTCCGCCCCCTCAGCGGCCACCCCGACGACCTGGCGGCGGCCCGCCGGATCGACGCGGTGGGTAACCGGATCTTCACCGGTCCGCTGTTCGCCGGCGCCTACCCGGAGGACCTGCTCGCCGACACCGCCCATCTCGTCGACTGGGAGGCCCTGGTGCAGGACGGCGACCTCGCCGAGATCTCCCGTCCGATCGACCTGCTCGGGCTGAACTACTACACACCCACGGTCGTGTCGGCCACCCGGGAGACCGAGGGGGCGACCCGCCACGACGGCCACGGCGAGAGCCCGCACTCCCCCTGGCCCGGCGCCGACGAGGTCGCCTTCCACCGCGCGCCCGGCGAACTCACCGCGATGGGGTGGCCGATCGACCCGACGGGCCTGACCGATCTGCTAACCTCGCTGCACCGGGAGCACGGGCTGCCGCTGCTCGTCACCGAGAACGGCGCCGCCTTCGAGGACGTGGTCGGCCCCGACGGCAGCGTCGACGATCCCCGGCGGATCGCCTACCTGCGGGCCCACCTCGCAGCCGTCCACCACGCCATCGAGGCCGGTGCCGACGTCCGCGGCTACTACCTCTGGTCGCTGCTGGACAACTTCGAGTGGGCCTACGGGTACGCCAAGCGCTTCGGCGCCGTCCACGTGGACTACGACACGCTCGCCCGCACCCCGAAGGCCAGCGCCCACTGGTACGCCGAGGTGATCCGCCGGGGCGGCGTCGACTGAGGCCCGGCCCACCCGCCGCTCAGTCGACGCCGGGGCGGCGCACACCGCCCCCACCGGCCCGGTGGCCGGGTTGTTCGGCGGCCCGGCGGTCCGACTCAGGACCCGAGTGCGCTCCGGTGCACCAGGGCGACGGCCCGGCCGTCGGCCAGCACGAGTGCGGCGTCCTGGCCGGGCCCGAACGCCTCCCGGGCCTCCGAGAGCGGCTGACCGACGCCGACCGTCGCCAGCGCGGGACCCAGCACCGAGGTGACCGGGCCGTCCGGCGCGGCCCGGCCCTCGGCGAGCGCACGCTGGACGGCGGCCGCGGAGAGGGAGCCGAGCACCTCCGTGGCGCTGATGCCGTACGGCCGGACCGCGCGGGCCAGCACGACCGGCGCGATGCCGCCGGGCGCCGTGCGCAGCACCGCCAGGGCCTCGGCCAGCGAGGCGTCCGAGGCCACCGTGACCGGCCCCCCGGCGCCGGACTCACCCGCACCCGACCCACCCGCACCAGGCGCACCCGCGCCGGACCACCCGCCCGCCGCGTCGAGCACGGCCCGGACGGTGGGCTCGGTGTCGTCGGCGCCGCGCGGCTCCTCCAGGAACCCCCACCGGCGCAGCCAGTCGTCGCTGTACAGCTTGGAGAGGTAGGACCGGCCGGAGTCCGGCAGCAACACCACCACGAGGTCCTCCGGCCCGAGCCGACGCGCCACCCGGAGCGCGGCCGCCACCGCCGTGCCCGAGGACGGGCCGGCCAGCAGTCCCTCCTCCCGGGCCAGGCGCCGGGCGGTCAGCAGCGACTCCCGGTCCGGGATCCGCTCGAACCCGTCGACGACCTCGCGGTGGTAGGACTTCGGCCAGCGGTCCTCGGCCGTGCCCGGGTGGAGGAAGTGGCCGATGCTCTCGACGAAGTACGGGCTGCCGTCGCCCCCGGCGTAGCTGGAGGACTCCGGGTCCGCGCCGATCACCGTGACGCCGCCGCCGGAGACCTTCTTGAGGTAGGCGCCGGTGCCGCTGATCGTGCCGCCGGTCCCGACCCCCGCCACGAAGTGGGTCACCCGGCCCCCGGTCTGCTCCCAGATTTCGGGCCCGGTGGTCCGCACATGCGCGTCGGGGTTGGCGGGATTGTCGTACTGGTCGGCCAGCCAGGCACCGGGGATCTCCTCGGCCAGCCGGCGCACCACGTTGAACAGGTGGTCCGGGTCCTCGGCGGGCACGGCGGTCGGGGCGAGCACCACCTCCGCGCCGTAGGCCCGCAGGATGTCCGACTTCTCCGCGGCGGACCGGTCGGACACGCAGGCGATCACCCGGTAGCCGCGCCGGCGCCCGACGATGGTGAGGCCGATCCCGGTGTTCCCGGAGGTCGCCTCGATGATCGTCCCGCCGGGCCGCAGCAGGCCGTCCCGCTCGGCCGCCAGCACCATCGACAGCGCGGCGCGGTCCTTCACGCTCCCGCCGATGTTCAGGAACTCCGCCTTGGCGTAGACGGGGGCGGCGAGGCCGGCACCGAGCCGGGCCAGCCGGAACAGCGGTGTGCCGCCGATCGCGTCGACCACCGATTCGTGGACCGTCATGCGACTCCTTGTCCGGTGTCCCGCCGCGCGCGACCGTTGCCCTGGCGACCGCCACGAGCGCCGCGGCCGAGGCCGACGCCCCGGTCGTGGCCCACGACGTGGCCGACGCCGCGGCCGTCCCGGCCGCTGGGAGGAAAGGCTTTCACCGGACGCTCGCCCGCCGCAAGAGGGACCCGCTGGGCCCCGAGGGTCCGGGTCACGCCTCCTGGGCGTCCAGCCAGTGCAGCAGGACGGCGCGCTCGGCGTCGGTACCGGTGGGGTTCTCGGGGTCCAGCGCCCAGTGCCGGATCCGGCGGACGGTCTCCAGGTCGAGGTCGAGGTAGAGCCGCCAGTGCGCGCGCGGGTGGCAGTCGGGGTCGCGCGGGTCGTCACAGCGGTGGCAGTGGGTGAAGAAGGCGTCCACCATCCGGTGCGCGATCAGCTCGTCGGACATGGAAGCCGTGTTCCCTCGCTCGATGCGTGACGCCGGCCTCCACGGGCCGGCGCTTCCCCTCCAGGGTGCGCGGCGGCCCGCCCCGGACGGGAGGGACGAACGTCCCGCGCACGTCTCCGGACACGCCGAAGGCCCGGTACCCGTGGGGGTGGGTACCGGGCCGGTTCCGGGGCCGGGGCGGTCAGCCGCGGCCCGAGGACTTCTGGGTGCGGCGGGAGACCGAGTCCAGGACGACGGCGGCCAGCAGCACGGCGCCGGTGATCATGTACTGGATCGCCTGGGCGGCGTGCACCATGTCCAGCCCCGTGGTGATGGACTGGATGACCAGGATGCCGAGCAGGGCCGACCAGGTCTTGCCGCGTCCGCCGAAGAGGCTGGTGCCGCCGATGACGGCGGCCGCGATGGCGCTCATCAGCACGTTGCCGCCGCCCAGCGTCTTGTCCGCCGAGCCCTGCTGGGAGGCGATGAACAGACCGCCGAGACCGGCCAGGCCGGCCGAGATCATGAAGACCGAGATCCGGACCCAGGCGACGTTGATGCCCGCCCGGCGGGCGGCCTCGATGCCGCCGCCGACCGCGAAGATCTGCCGGCCGTAGGAGGTGCGGCGCAGCACGAAGTCGGTCAGCACGACGACGCCCAGCAGGATCACCAGCGGCAGCGGCAGGCCGCTGTCCTGGTTGAGGGTGTAGGCACCGGCCAGGGCGAGCACCGCGAGGGCGCCGGTGCGCAGCGCGATCTCGCCGATGGTGCGGGCGGGCAGGCCGGCGGCGGTGCGGCGGCGGGCGTCCAGCAACTGGCCGCCGAGGAACAGGGCGATCGCGAGGACGGCGGCCAGCCAGGCGAAGACGATGTCGCCGTCACCGAGGAAGTAGGTGTCCAGGTTGGCGACGACCCCGTCGTTGATGTTGTTGACGGTGCCGAGCTTGCCGAGGACGTAGTCCTGCAGGCCGCTCCAGGCGAGCATGCCGGCGAGCGTGACGACGAAGGCCGGCACACCGATCCTGGCGAAGAAGAAGCCGTGCAGCGCGCCCATGGCCACGGCGGCGCCTATGGCGAGCAGGATCGCCAGCCACTCGTCGAGCCCCTGACGCACGGCCAGGACGGCGGTGATGGCCGAGCAGACGCCCGCGATGGAGCCGAGCGAGAGGTCGATCTCCCCGAGCAGCAGGACGAAGACCACGCCGACCGCGATCAGGCCCGGTCCGGCGATCCACTTGGTGATGTTGGTGAGGTTGTCGGCCTGGAGGAAGTGGCCGGTGACGCTCTGGAAGATGACGGCGATGAGGACCAGGCCGATGACGACGGGCAGCGAGCCGAGGTCGCCGCTCTTGATCTTGCGGCGGAACTCCTCCAGGTAGCCGGCGACGCCGCCCTGGCGGACCAGCAGGCGCGGGTCCACCGCCGGTGCCGGGGCGTTGGTGGGGGTGGTCTGGCTGGTGCTCACTTCGCTTCCTCCGCGATACGTGCCTGGCGCCGGGTGACGGCGTTGTCGGTGGCGCCGGTGATGGCGGAGATGATCTCCTCGGACGAGGTGCCGGCGACCGGGAAGACCCCGTTGTTGCGGCCCAGGCGCAGGACGGCCACGGTGTCGGCCACCGCCCGGACGTCCGCCATGTTGTGGCTGATCAGGATCACGCCGAGGCCGCGCTGGCGCAGCCGCTCGACCAGGTCGAGGACCTGGGCGGTCTGCTCGACGCCGAGGGCGGCGGTCGGCTCGTCGAGGATCACGACCTTCGGGTCGCCGACCAGGGCGCGGGCGATCGCCACGACCTGGCGCTGGCCCCCGGAGAGGGCGGCGATCGGGATCCGCACGCTGGGTATCCGGATCGAGAGGGTGTCCAGCAGTTCCTTGGCGCGCCGTTCCATGGCGACCTCGTCCAGGGTGCCGAAGCGGCGCAGCTCGCGGCCGAGGAAGAGGTTGGCGACGACGTCGAGGTTGTCGCAGAGCGCGAGGTCCTGGTAGACGGTGGCGACGCCGAGTGCCTGGGCGTCCTGGGGGCGGGTGATGCGCACCGCGCGCCCCTCCCAGGTGATTTCACCCTCGTCGATCGGGTGAACTCCTGCGATCGTCTTCACCAGGGTGGACTTGCCGGCGCCGTTGTCGCCGACCAGCGCGACGACTTCGCCGGCATGGACGTCGAGGTCGACATCGGTGAGCGCCTGGACAGCGCCGAAGCGCTTGGAGACCGCGCGCAGCGCCAGTACGGGTGCGCCTGTCACGTGAACCATCTCCTGCGGGGTAGTGCGTGGGGTGGGGTGGGGTTCCGGCGCGGGCAGGAGGGCCGGCGCTCCCCGGGTGGGTCGGGGAGCGCCGTGGCCGTGGTGCCCGGCGGGCGCGCTACTTGACGCCGGCGGCGGCGCAGGCGGCCGCGAAGTCCGCGGTGCAGATGTCGGCGGCCTTGTAGAGGCCGTCGGCGATGACGGTGTCGTTGATGTTGGTCTTGGTGACGACCTTGGGCTCCAGCAGCTTGGCCGGGATGCCCTTGTCGGTGTCGCTGTCCACGGTGGTCGGCGCCGCGGCCTTGAGGTCCTTGCCCTGCAGGAGGTTCACGGCGAGCTCGGCGGCGCTGTCGGCGAGCGGCTTGTAGGCCTTGTAGATGGTGTACGCCTGGTCACCGGCGACGATCCGCTGCACGGCGTCGAGACCGGCGTCCTGGCCGCCGACCGGCACGGAGACGCCCGCGGCCTTCAGCTGGGTGATGATGGCGCCCGCCATGCCGTCGTTGGCGGAGTAGACGGCCTGGAAGCCGTCCTTGCCCAGCTGGGTGATGGCGGCACCGGTCTTCTGGCCGGCGACGGTGGGCTTCCACTCGCCGGACTGCTCGTAGACCACCTTCTTGACCTTGCCGTCGAGCACCTTGTGCGCACCGGACTTGAACTTGGCCGCGTTCGGGTCGGCCTCGTCGCCGTTGATCATGACGATGTTGGCGTCGGCGGCCTTGGCGCCGAGCGCGTCCAGCAGCGCCTGGCCCTGCAGCTCGCCGACCTTCTCGTTGTCGAAGGAGACGTAGGCCGAGACCGGGCCGGTGGCGAGCCGGTCGTAGGCGATGACCTTGACGCCCTTGCCCGCCGCCTCCGTCACCCAGGACTGGGTGGACTTGGCGTCGAAGGCGTCCAGGACGATCACCTTCACGCCCTGGGCGATCAGGGTGTCGAACTGCTGCTTCTGCTTGGCGGCGCTGCCCTCGGCGTTGCTGTACTGCACCTTGCAGTCCGGGCAGAGCGCGGTGACCTTGGCCTCGATGAACGGCCGGTCGAAGGACTCGTAGCGGGTGGAGGAGGCGTTCTCCGGGAGCAGCAGGCCGATGGACTTGCTGTCCCCGGAGCTCGCGCTGTCCTTCTTGTCACTGCCGGCCTTGCCGCAGGCGGCCAGCGAAAGGGCCATCGAGACCGCGGCGGTGCCGATGACGACGCGACGCACAGTTGCGTTCATGTGGGGAGTGCCTCCGTGACGGTGCCGCAGCGCTGCGGCGGGGTGGGAGGAGTTAATCCGGCTTCGGCATATGACGTCAATAAGTAAATCCAAGCCCTCACGAATCAGATCTGTTCGTTATCTTCGTGAACGCCAACTCGTCATTGACACTTGGAGGAACCTCCGAGTACCAATCTGGCAGGACATGACAGAACGGACAAATGACTACGCCATGACGGCTTCCACCTGGTGTGAACCTCAGAAGTCCCCGGAGAACCCGGCCGGCCACTCGTCCACCCCTTGACCATTGCACTCTTGACAAGAACAGAGCAAAGTGCCCTGTGTGTTCAAGAGTTAGATCAACAGGAGGGAAAGGCTGCGGATCTGACGCTCAGTCGGCGGCAGCCGGGAGCGACACCCGGGCCCGGAACCGCCCAGGCCCGGCGCCGAACGGGCGGTCGACGGCGCGCAAGGGCGCGCGCGAGGGCGCAGGGGACGCTGTCACCGGCCCGCCGTCGGCCGGGTCCGATACCCCCTTGGGCCGACCGCGGGCGGGCGGGCGGCGACGCACGGCGGTCAGCACGCGGACCTCGCCGCCCGGACGGCGAGGTCCGCGACGGCGAGGTCCGTGGCGAGCGAGTACGTGGCGAGCGAGTCTGCGGCGAGGTGGTCCGCAGTGAGCAGGTACGCGGCCGAGCAGGTACGCGACGGGCGAGGTCCGCGACGGGCGAGGTCCGCGACGCGGCGGCGGGAAGCCCTCAGCCCCACCACTGCTCGGGAACGGCGGCCGCCCCCGGCTGACCGTCCGGCCGCGCCGCCGCCTCCCCCGCCCCGGGCCCGGCCGTCACCAGCAGCTCGCCGGCCCCGGCCTCGGCCACCCGGTAGCCGGACTCCCGGAGCACCACGGCGACCGCTCCGGTCATCGCCGAACGAATGCCCCCGGCCGGCGGGGACCCGGCGCCCTCCCCCCGTTCCGCGCCCCCGGCCGGGCCGGGCTCCGCGCCCCGGCCGGCGTCCTGGTCCGCGCCCGGCGACCAGCCGACCACCACCCCCTGGGGCCGGTGGCCGATCCGCAGGCCCGAGGGGCCCCGCCCGGTGTCGAACCCGGCACGGGCCAGGGCCGCTGTCACGTCCTCGAAGAGTTCCCGGTGATCCACCATTGGCGCAGCGTAGGCCGGGGACCGCGCCCTCCCCGCGTACGGCGCGCGCCGAAACGGTTCACCGCCCCGGCAACAGCACCCGAGCGCACCATTCCCGGCCCGCCGAGGGCCGGTCGGCGGCCCGGTCACCCCCGGACGGGCCGACACGAGCGGCCGTCCGGGCCGATGGACGTGCACAGTCGGCCCCCTGCCGACAGCATGACAGAGTAAGCGCTCCATCACTTTGAGCAACGGGGCCAGCGGGTCGGCGGATCCGCGCGCCGGTGACCCCGGCGGCCCCGTATCGAGAGGTCCCATGATCACATCACTCCGCCGGCCGGCAGCTCCGCAGGCGGGCTCCCCGGACGGTACGCAGCGGACGCCGGGGAGCCCGTCGTGAGAGCCGACCAGCAGTCGCGTCCGGGACCGGTCACCAGCACACGCTCGGCACCCGCGAACAAGGCCGAGGCCCTCGCCGACTGGGCCGACGGCCGGCTGGGCATCTACGCCCTGTCCAAGTCCAACCTGCGCAAGATCTTCCCGGACCACTGGTCCTTCATGCTGGGTGAGATCTGCCTGTACACCTTCGTCATCATCATCCTGACCGGCGTCTGGCTGACCTTCTTCTTCCAGCCGTCGATGTCGGAGGTGACCTACGAGGGCTCGTACATCCCGCTCCGGGGCGTCCTGATGTCCGAGGCGTACGCCTCGACGGTGGACATCAGCTTCGACATCCGGGGCGGCCTGCTGATCCGGCAGATCCACCACTGGGCGGCGATCGTGTTCGTCGCCGCGATGCTGGTGCACATGATGCGCGTCTTCTTCACCGGCGCGTTCCGCAAGCCGCGCGAGATCAACTGGATCTTCGGCGCGTTGCTGCTGTTCCTCGGCATGTTCGACGGCTTCATGGGCTACTCGCTGCCCGACGACCTGCTCTCCGGCACCGGCATCCGGTTCATGGAGGGCGCGGTACTGGCCGTCCCGCTGGTCGGCACGTACCTGCAGTTCTTCATCTTCGGCGGCCAGTTCCCGGGCTTCGTGATCGTGCCCCGGCTGTTCACCGTGCACATCCTGCTGATCCCGGGGATCATGCTGGGCCTGCTGGTGGCCCACCTGATCCTGGTCTTCTACCACAAGCACACCCAGTTCTCCGGCCCCGGCCGCAAGGAGGAGAACGTCGTCGGCATGCCGCTGATGCCGGTCTACATGGCCAAGGCGGGCGGCTTCTTCTTCCTGGTGTTCGGCATCATCAGCGCGATGGCGGCGATCGCCACCGTCAACCCGATCTGGGCGTACGGCCCGTACCGGCCCGACCAGGTCTCCACCGACGCCCAGCCGGACTGGTACATGGGCTTCTCCGAGGGCCTGATCCGGATCATGCCCGGCTGGGAGATCGGCCTCTGGGGCCACACCCTCAACATGGGTGTCTTCGTACCGCTGATGATCTTCCCCATGGTCCTGGTCGCCATCTGGTCCTACCCGTTCCTGGAGGCCTGGGTCACCGGCGACAGGCGCGAGCACCACATCGCGGACCGCCCGCGCAACGCGCCCGTGCGGACGGGCTTCGGCGCCGCCTGGATCAGCCTCTACGTGATCCTGCTGATCGGCGGCGGCAACGACCTGATCGCCACCCACTTCCACCTGTCGATCAACGCCATCACGAACGCGGTGCGGATCGGCTTCTTCGTCGTCCCGGTGGTGGTCTTCGTGATCACCAAGCGGTGGTGCCTGGGCCTCCAGCGGCGCGACAAGGAGAAGGTGCTGCACGGCCGCGAGACCGGCGTCATCAAGCGGCTGCAGCACGGCGAGTTCATCGAGGTGCACGCCCCGCTCCCGCAGGGCCGGCTGTACACGCTCACCTCGCACGAGCAGCCGCAGCCGATGGAACTGCCGGCCGAGGTGGACGAGAACGGGGTGGCCCGCCGGGCCGGCCTGCTCACCCGCACCCGGGCGAAGTTCTCGCGCGGCTTCTACGGCCGGGGCAGCCAGATCGCCAAGCCGACCGCCGAGGAGCACCAGGAGATCACCAGCGGCCACGGCCACCACTGACCTCCGGCACCCCGGACGAACGGGCCCGCCACGCCGTCCAGCGCGTGGCGGGCCCGTTCCGCGCGCCCGCTCCGGGAGCGCGCCCGGCACGGCCGGATCAGGCCCGCAGCGCGGCCGGCACCGCCGCGAGCAGGGCGGCGGCGAGCGCCACCGAGACGCAGAGGGCCGCCCACCGCGCGCAGATCCGCCGGCACTCGCTGCGGTAACGGGCCGCCAACTGGCGGCACCGCTCCACCGCCCGGTCGACGACATCCTCGGCATAGCGCAACCGGTCCGCCGCGTAGGCCCGTTCGAGGTCCTCCCGTTCGCCGGGCGACAGCCAGGGGAACCGGCCCGCGAAGGCCTGCGCGTCCCGCTCGGCCGCCGCCACCTCGGCCTCCCAGGCCAGATAGCCCTCCAACCGGGCGATCTCCACCCGGGCGTCCACCCGTGGCCGCGCCGGCCCGGCACCCTTGCCCGGCCGAGGGCTCCGCACTCTCGGCGGGCGCTGTCTGCCACCCATGACCGCTCCTTGTCCAGCACCCGGGCACCGCGGCGAGCAGCACGGCGGCAGCGGCGCGCACCTGTCGATTCGGCCGGCCGACCGCTCCACCGGGACGAGACCCGGCGATCGATCGCACCGCAACCACGCAACTACTATCAGTGACCAACGGTGGCCCGCGGGACGACTCGCCGGTCCCGACCGGACGGCGGGGCGCCCGGCCGGCGGCCCGCGCCCTACCGATCGGCACGGCGCCCCCGCGAGGAGAGGCGCGACCCGGGGCGTGCGAGTCGAGTCGCGCACGCCCCGGACGCGGTCGGCACGCTCCGCACATGAACGTGTACCATCAGCGATCACGGCGGCGCTCTGCCCAGCCGCCGGCCCGACCTGCCCCGGCCCACCCGGGGTGCGCACCAGGAGGTCAGCCATGCCCGACGCCGGTCGGTTCAGCGAGTTGGGCGAGCAGGGCTCGCAGGCGGTCATGGAGGCGGCCGCGGTGCTGGAGCGCGAGCTGTCGCTCGGGCTGGCGGACGCCAAGGCGGCCGGCGACCGGCTGACCGGCGAACACCGCGTCGACCAGGAGGAGTTCGACCAACTGGTGCGCCGGGTGTCGGAGAACACCCATCAGCTGATCGACGCCGTCAGCACCCGACTGCTGGGCAACACCACCGGCGACGCGGCCGAGCAGACCCAGCGGCTCGCCACCAACGCGCACGACGTCCTCGACCTGCTGCTCAACCTCAGCTCCCTGGCGCCGGCGTTCGCCAACCGGTCGATGGAGACCACCTTCGGCACCCGGCAGAGCCCGGCCGAGCACCCCGGCGAGGCCGAAGGTCGGCACGGGTGACGGCCGCCGCCCCGCCACGCGCCGACCCCACCCCCCTGGTCGAGCGGCTCCTGACCCGGCACCGCGAGCGCACGGTCGCGGAACTGCTGCGCCACATCCCCGAACAGAGCCCGCCGTACCTGTACGAGCTGGCGGCCGACTACCCGGCCCGGCCGTGCAAGGGACTGCGGGCCGCGCTCTGCCTGGCCACCTGCGCCGCGTTCGGCGGTGACCCCGAGCGGGCGCTGAACCCGGCCGTCACGGTCGAGCTGTTCCACAACGGCTTCCTGATCCACGACGACATCCAGGACGGCAGCGAGCTGCGCCGCGGCGCGCCGACGCTCTCCGCCGCGCACGGTGTCGAGGTCGCGCTGAACGTCGGGAACGCGACCAACCTGCTCGGCCTCCGGCGGCTCATGGCCAACCGGCGTGAGCTGGGCGGCGAACTGGCCTGGCGGCTGTTCGAGGAGACCGAGCTGATGTGCCGCCAGTCGTTGGAGGGGCAGGCCCTGGAGATCGCCTGGATCCGCGACAACAGCTGCGACCTGGTCCCCGCCGACTACTACCGGATGTGCCTCAAGAAGACGTCCTGGTACACCTTCCTCTACCCGTGCCGCAGCGGCCTGCTGGTGGCCGAGGGCGCGAGCACGGACGCCGCCCGACTGGACCGGTTCGGCTGGTACCTGGGGGCGGCGTTCCAGATCCAGGACGACGTGCTCAACATCGTCGGCACCGAGGCGGAGTACGGCAAGGAGATCGCCGGGGACCTCTGGGAGGGCAAGCGCACCCTGCTGCTGATCCACCTGCTGGAACGCTGCACCCCGGCCGAACGCACCCGCGTCGTGGCGTACCTCAGCCGCACCCGGGCGCAGCGCGGGCCCGACGCGGCGCAGGAGGTGCGCTGGCTGCTCGACCGGATGACGGCGTACGACTGCGTGGAGAGTGCCCGGCAGGCGGCGGCCGGGCTGGTGGACGCCGCCGAGCGGGAGATCACGGCGGTGCTGGCGGCGGCGCCGGATCTCGTCGAGCCGTCCGCGGAGGCCGCCGAGGCGCGGGAGTTCCTGCTGGCCCTGCCCGACTTCACGGTGGCCCGCGGCCGCTGACCCGACCCCGCCCCCGCGACGGCCACACCCGTTGCCCCGCCGTTCCCTTCGCCTCCCTGGGATCCGCGGGACCGGTCCCGGCCGGGGAACCGGCCGCGCGGGGATCCGCGTCACCGGGGACGACACCGCGTCCGCGCCGTACTCCCCCGGGAGCACGGCGCGGCTGAGTACATCCACCCACCGGAACTGAGTACCCGTCCGCTGTCGGGGCGGCGGACGGGCGGCCAGGATCGGGGCATGACCGAGACCGCCTCCGGGCCCCGCGCGAACTGGCGTCGCGCTCCGCTGGCCTCCACCCTGGTGACGGGGTTCTGCCTGCTCTTCGTCCTGCCGCTGCGAGGGCTCGCCGAGATGGCCACCGACCCGTGCGCCGGGCCCGGCTCCTGCCCGGCCACCCGGGCCCAACTCGTGCTCTCGGACCATCTGTTGCTGGCCACCGTGGTGCTGATCGTGGTCCAGTGGCCGGTGGCGTACCTGATCCGGCCGGCCCGGGTCTGGGCGGCGCTGGCGCCGATGGCGGCGCTGCTGTCGGTGGTGGCCGCGATCTTCTCCATCAACCCGGGCACCTGAGCGTCAGGCGAAGGCCGACGGCCGGCCGAGGGCGACCAGGCGGTGATCCTTCGTCCCGATGTAGATCCGGCCCTTGTCGGTGGCCGGCACCGAGAACTTGCTGACCGTCCCGAGCGGGAAGGAGCGGCGCAGTTTCAAGGTGCCGGCGACCGGGACGGGGTCGTAGGCGCGCAGCTCGCCCCCCTCGCCGTACGAGCCGGTGCCGGACCAGATCACCCAGACCAGCGCGGAGCCGGACCGGGCGCCGTCGGAGGTGACGACGGGTGAGCCGGACATCTTGAGGAAGTCCTCGGCGCTGGTGCCGGCACTGGTCAGCTGCGGGGTGCCGGCCGCGGAGACGGAGTACTTGAGGGCGCGCAGCTTTCCGTAGTTCTCGACGGTGTAGACGTAGCCGCCGTCGCCGCCCCAGACCGCCGGGTGGCCCCAGACGCCGCCGTAGGGGCCGGTGACGCCGACGGCCTTGTCGCTGCCGCCGGGCCCCTGGCCCATGCCGCCGAGGTTGTCCCGGTCGAGCAGGAAGATCCGGCCGTCCTTGCCGACCTGGACCAGCAGGCGGGGGTGGGCGGGGGTGCCGAAGCGGTCCGCGGGGAGGGCGACCGGGCCGCCGGAGCCGAGGTCGGTGTCCCGCTTGTCGAGGGTCGCGTTGTTGGCGGGGCTGAAGAAGTCCTTCGGGGTGAAGGTGCCGTCGCCGTTGACGGCGAAGCGGATCACCGACTCACCGAGGCCGCCGGGCGGCCTGGAGCCGGGCCCCTGGGCGGGCGAGGCGCCGGCGCCCTGGCCGTTGGCGGTGGTGAGGATGATCCGGCCGGGGCCGTCCGAGACCAGCCCGCTGCCGGCCATCCAGATGGAGGCCCGCTGGGTGTCGGAGCCGGCGACCGTCGACCAGAGGGTCAGCTCGCGGGTGCGGGTGTCGAGACCGGCCAGGGTGCCGATGTAGTCGCCGATGCCGCAGAGCGAGCCGAAGCCGAGGTAGATGTGCCCGTCGAGCAGCAGCAACCCGGGCCGCTGGAGCGAGCGGTAGGCGTTGAACGGCTTGCCGGGGGCGTTCACCGGGTCCCCCTGGACGGTCACCGGCCAGCCGCTGCGCTCGGCGCCGGTCTGGGCGTCCACGGCGTGCACGTAGTAGTGCGGGTGGCGGTCGTCCGGGCCGTCGTCGACCTTGCTGGTCAGGTAGACGGTGCCGGTGGCGGGGTCGTAGACGGGGGTGGAGGTGGTGCCGACGTTGGGGCCCGGGTCCGAGCAGCCGATCGCGGCGGAGGCCCAGGCCGGACCCATCGCGCGCTGCCAGCTGATCCGCCCGGTCCTGGCGTCGACACCGTAGACGTGGTTGGTCTCGGTGGCGACGACCACGGTCGGACCGATGACCAGCGGCTGGGCGAACACCTGGCCGTCGAGCGGGGTGGCGAAGCGGACGCCGAAGTCGGACATCCCGACCTCCGCCGGGGAGAGTCCCGGTTCGTCCTGGTCCCAGGCGGTGCGCTCGGTGGTGACGGAGACGGTCGTGACGTCCGCGCGGGCCGTTCCGGCGGGGGCGAGCAGGGCGATGCCGGCGAGCAGGGCCGCCGTCCGGGCGTACGGTCTGTTGGTTCGGTTCATGGCGCCCATGCTTCGGGGGTGACCGCGCGGCCACCAGCGGACGTGGTCCAGTCGGCGGACGCGACCGGCCGGCCGGCCTCCGGACGCGGCAATTCGCCGGACAGTCGGAGCAAGTTGATCTATCGTCGTCGCGGCACGCGCCACGGGGCGCGCGACGGCAGAGGGCGAGGCGCGGTGCGATTCGGAATCATCGGCACGGGTACGGTCGGGCAGACCCTGGCGGACAAGCTGGTGGCACTCGGCCACGAGGTGACGCTGGGCTCGCGGAGCAGGGACAACGAGAAGGCCGTCGCCTGGGCCCGGCAGGCCGGCGAGCACGGGCACCACGGCACGTTCGCCGACGCGGCCGACTTCGGCCAGGTGGTGCTGAACGCCACCGGCGGGACGGTCGCCCTGGAGGCACTGCGGGCGGCCGGCGCCGAGCGGCTGGCCGGGAAGCTGCTGGTGGACATCTCCAACCCCCTGGTGTTCTCCCCCGAGGGCGAGGTGACGCTCGACCCGGTGAACACCGACAGCGTGGGCGAGCGGATCCAGCGGGAGTTCCCGCAGGCCCGGGTGGTGAAGGCGCTCAACACGCTGACCGCGCCGCTGATGGTGGACCCGGCCCGGCTGCCGGGGGCGCACAACCTCTTCATCGCCGGCGACGACGACGGCGCGAAGGCCGAAGCGGTCGCGCTGCTGGGCGAGTTCGGCTGGCCGGCGGAGTCCGTCATCGACCTCGGGGACATCTCCGGCGCCCGGGCGATGGAGATGATGATGCCGTTCTGGCTCCGCCTGATGCGCTCGTTCGGCACGGCCGAGTTCAACTACGCCATCCGGCGCGCGGAGTAGCCGTCCGCGCGGAGCGGCCGTTCGGGGGCTCCCCGACGGCGGTGCCCCGCCCCCGCCGGCAGCGGCGGGGGCGGGGCACCGGGGCAGCCCTAGCGGGAGCCCGGCCCGGCTCCGGCCGGGACGCGGCTCTCGGGCTCGTCCTCGACCGGCTCCGGGGTGCCCCGGTGCGGCCGCGGCATCCGCGCCCCGGGCACCCCGGCCGCACCACCCGGGCCGGCCGCGCCGCCCGCCCGGGCCGCCTCGGTGAGCGCCAGCAGGCGGTCAGCCTCGGCCTGGATGGCGTCCTTGTCACCGATCTCGGCGTCCGGCAGGGCGTCCGGCAGCAGGTCCTCGATCAGGCGCAGCGGCCGGTAGGCGAGGCCCAGCAGGCCCCAGACCGCCAGGACGAGGCCGACCAGGACCAGCAGCAGGCCCGCGCCGCGGCCCGGACCGGTCCCGAGCACCAGGCCGACCGAGTCGGCGAGCGCCCCGCCCGGCCGCATCAGCGGCTCGAAGACGTGGTCGGAGAGCGGCCCGGCGGTGAGGAAGCCGAGCGGCATCATCGACATCGCGAGCATCTGGTTGGTGGCCAGCACCCGGCCCTGCAGCTCCATCCCGACCTTGGTCTGGATCAGCGCCATCCAGTGCGAGTTGAGGATCATCAGGGCCGCCCAGAGACCGAAGAGTCCGCAGGCGGTGAGTGCCGCCTGCGGGCGGCAACCGGTCACGATCGCGGCCACACCGACCACCGAGGTGAAGCCGATCATGCCGACCGCGCGCCGCCGGGTGCCGCCCCACAGGGCCATCACCAGTGCCCCGGTCAGCGCGCCGACACCGCCGACGGCGGTGATCACGCCCAGCTGCACGGCCGAGCCGCCCGCCAGCACCATCGGGGTGACCAGCACCGTCGCCACCGCGAACAGGTAGTTGAACACCACGAAGAAGACCACCATCGCGACCAGGCTGTGCCGCCGCACGATGTAGCGCCAGCCGGTGACCACCTCGCGCAGCAGCGGCTCCTCCTGCCGGTCGAACAGCGCGTCCGGGAAGCGGACCAGCAGCAGGCAGGTGACCCCGGTCAGGAAGGTCACCATGTCGAAGAGCACCACGCCGTGCAGGCCGATCAAGGAGACCAGCACACCGCCGGCCAGGACGGCCATCATGTCCCCGGCGCCGGTGCCGAGCTGGGCGAGGCCGTTGGCCTGCCCGAGGTAGCGCTTGGGCACCAGCTGGGTGATCGCGGCCAGATAGGCCGGGCGTTGGAAGGCCGAGCAGACCGCCCCGACGCAGGCCACCAGATAGATGTGCCAGACCTCCAGACGGCCGGCCCAGAGCAGGACGCCGAGCGAGAGCATGGCTGCCGCGGCCACCGTGTCCGTGACGATCATGATCTTGCGGCGGTCGATCCGGTCGGCCAGCGCGCCCGCGATCGGCAGCAGCAGGACGGCGGGCAGGACCGCGACCACCGAGATCATCGCGAAGTCGAAGGCCGAGCCGGTGCGCTGGTAGACCCAGACCCCGAGGGCGAAGGTGGACAGGCTGGTGCCGATCATCGAGACGAACTGGCCGATCGCCACCTTGGCGAAGGTGCCCAGCTCGGCCCGGGCCGCCGGCCGCTTGGCCGCGACCTGCTCGGCCACCGCGCCGGTGGCCGAGAACTCGGCGATCACCCGGGCGAGTTCGTCGGCCTGGTGCTTGAGGAAGTAGTGCCCGGCACGCGGGATCACGGCCAGGTCGACGGTGTCACCGAAGTGCTCCCACTCGGCGTACCGCTCCTGGTACAGCTGGGTGGCGCGGTCCTTCTCGCCGACCACGCAGAGGATCGGGGCCGTGAGCCGCTCCGGCCGGGCGTCCCCGTACGCGCCGGTGTAGAAGTCCTCGGCCTGCCGGACGTCGTGGCGCAGCGCCCGGACCAGGAAGTCCTGTTCGTCCTGGTCGTAGACGTCGGTGAAGCCGCCCATTGCGCGCAGGTAGTCGAGGTAGGAGCGGTTGGAGAGCATCCGGTCGCCGGGCAGCCGCCGGGCCATCCACTCGGCGAACCGGCCGGGCAGCCGGGCCGCCGGGAACGTCCCGCCGAGGGCGAGGCCGCGCAGGTCGACCCCGGCCGCCTCCAGCCGGGAGCCGAGCGCGGTGGCGAGCGCGCCGCCGAGGCAGTGGCCGTAGAGCACCACCGGCCCGTCGATCCGCTCGGTGATCTGCTCGGTCAACCGGTCGGCCAGGGCTTCGAGGGCGACGAGGTCGTCGTCGATCCGGCTCGGGTCGTGCCCGGGCAGCTCGACCGCGTAGAGGCGGTGGCCGGCCGGCAGCGCGTCGGCGAGCGGCTGGAAGGTGATCGGGCTGCCGCCGCCGTACGGGACGCAGACCACGTTCACCTCGGCGGGCGCCGCACCGCGGGTGAGCCGGTGCAGCAGGGTGCGCGGCCCCTCCTCCCCGGTGCCGGCCGCCTTGGCGTCGAGCAGTGCGGCGAGTTCGCCGACGGTGGGGTGCTGGAACAGGTCGATCACCGAGAGGCCTCGGCCGATCAGCCGGACGGCGTGCACGGCGGAGAAGGAGTCGCCGCCGAGCGCGAAGAAGTCGTCCGCCGCGCCGAGTTCCCCGACCTCCAGGACCGACCGGTAGGCGGCAGCCACCTCGTGCTCCGTCGCGGAGGACAACGCGCCCCCGCCCGGGACCGGTTGGACGGCGACCGGCTCGGGCAGGGCGGCCCGGTCGACCTTGCCGTTGGCGTTCAGCGGCAGGGCGTCCAGCACCACCAGGGCGGCCGGCACCATGTAGTCGGGCAGTCGGGTGCGCAGCGCGGCGCGCAGCTCGGCCGGGTCGGGAGCCTCGGCCGGGTCGGTGGGCACCAGGTAGCCGACCAGGGTGCGGGCGGCGCCCTCGCCGCGCGCGACCACGACCGCCTCACGCACTCGCGGACGGCTCGTGAGCTCGGCCTCCACCTCGCCGATCTCGACCCGGAAGCCGCGGATCTTCACCTGCTGGTCGATCCGGCCGAGGAACTCGACGGCGCCGTCCTCTCGGCGGCGGACCAGGTCGCCGGTGCGGTAGCTCCGGCGACCGTTCACCGGGCCGAACCGCTCGGCGGTGAGGTCGTCCCGGCCGAGGTAGCCGCGGGCCACCCCGGCGCCGGAGACGTACAGTTCGCCGGGGACACCGACCGGCACCGGGCGCTGCCGGGCGTCGAGGACGTGCGCGCCCACGTTGCCGAAGGGCAGGCCGAGCGACGCGGTGGCGGCGTCCCCGAGGTCGGCCGGGACGGCGGCGCCGAGCATCGACACCGTGGTCTCGGTCGGGCCGTAGTGGTTGTGCAGCAGCAGGTCGGGCCGGGCCGCCCGGATCCGGGCCACCAGGTCGGGCCGCAGGGCCTCGCCGGCGCAGATCAGCAGCCGGCCGGGGAGGATGCCGCCGAGCCCGGCGCCGTGCGCCGCGAGACCCTCCAGGTGGCTGGGGACGAGCTTCATCGCGTCGATCCGGTGCTCGGCCGCGTAGGCGGCGAAGGCGTCCGGATCGGTGGCCTGGTCACGGGTGAGCAGATGCAGGCAGCCGCCCCCGGTGAGCGCGCCGAACACGTTGGTGGTGCCGAGGTCGGCGGCGAAGGTGGAGACCAGCGCCCAGTTCCAGCCCCGCTGGTCGCCGCCGATCCGCTCGCGCAGCCCGTGCAGGTAGTTGCGGAAGTTGCGGTGCTCGACGGCGACGCCCTTGGGCGCGCCGGTGGAGCCGGAGGTGAAGACGAGGTAGCAGAGGTCGCCCGGGCCGACCTCGACCACGGGCGCCTGGCACGGCGCGACCGGGGTGGTCAGCGGCTCCGGGACGACGACCGGGGCGCCGGCGACCCGGCCGGCCAGGTCGTCGGTGGTGACCACGGCGGCGGCCCCGGCGGCCGTCAGCAGCCCGCGGATCCGCTCGTCCGGGTAGACCGGGTCGAGCGGCAGGTAGGCGCCGCCGGCCTTGAGGATGCCGAGCATGCCGACGACCAGGGCGGCCGAGCGCTCGACCAGCAGCCCGACCGGGCGGTCCGGGCCGACGCCGAGCGCGCGCAGCCGGTGGGCCAGGGCGTTGGCACGGTTGTCGAGTTCGGCGTAGTCCAGGAGGCCGTCGGCGCCGCGGACGGCCGGCGCGTCGGGGGTGCGCCGGGCCTGTTCCTCGACCAGGCCGTGCAGGGTGGTCCCGAGGTCCCAGTCACGCTCGGTGTCGTCCCAGTCGGCGAGCCGAAGCTGCTCGGAGGGGGTGAGCAGCGGCAGCTCGGCGAGCGGGCGGTCGGGGGCGGCGGCCATCGCGTCGAGCACGGTGGTGAGGTGGCCGAAGACCCGCCGTACGGTCGGCTCGTCGTACAGCTCGGTGCGCCAGGTCAGGTCGGCGGCGAGGTCTCCGCCGTGGTCGACGACGGCCACCGCGAGGTCGAACTTCGCGGTGTCGGTGCCGACCGGCCGCCAGTCGGCCCGCAGGCCGGGCAGGTCGAGGGTGGCCTCGGCCTGGTTGTGGACGTTCAGCATGACCTGGAAGAGCGGGGTGTGCGCGAGTTCGCGCTCCAGGCCGAGGGCGTCGATCAGCCGCTCGAACGGCAGGTCCTGGTGCCCGAAGGCGCCGAGGGTGCCCTCCCGGACCCGCTCCAGCAGTTGCCGGACGGTCGGGTCGCCGGAGAGGTCGGTGCGCATCGCCAGGGTGTTGACGAAGCAGCCGACCAGGGGCTCGGTCTCACTGCGGGTGCGCCCGGCGACGGGCGTGCCGACGACGACGTCCTCCGCCCCGGTGTAGCGGGACAGCACGGTCTGCAGCGCGGCCAGCAGGACCATGTAGACGGTGGTCCCGGTCTGCTCGGCGAGCGCCCGGATCCGGCGGGTGCGCTCGGCGCCGAGGTCGGTGGTGAGCCGCCCGCCCCGGGTGCCGGCCACCGCCGGGCGGGGCCGGTCGGTGGGCACCGTGACGGTGGCGGTGGCGCCGCGCAGGCGTTCCTGCCACCAGGCCTGCTGGCGGGTCAGTTCCTCGGCCAGCGCGGTCTGCTGCCAGTGCGCCACGTCGGCGTACTGGACGGGCAGCGGCTCGAAGGCCGGGGCCCGGCCCTCCCGGCGGGCCGCGTAGGCGGCGGCGAGGTCGGTGAACAGCACGCCGATCGACCAGCCGTCGGCGGCTATGTGGTGCAGCACCAGGCTCAGCACGGCGCCCTCGGCGGTGCGCAGCAGGGTGGCGCGCACCGGCAGGTCGACGGCGAGGTCGAACGGGCGGCGGGCGTCCCGCGCCAGGTGGTCGTCGACCAGGTCGGCGGGGACGTCGGCGGTGGCGAGCGCGAGGCGGGCGGCGGCCAGCGGCCGCGGCCGGACCTCCCCGTCGACGGTCGGGTAGACGGTGCGCAGCACCTCGTGCCGGTCGAGCAGGTCGGTGAGCGCCGCGCGCAGGGCCTCGGTGTCGGGTTCGCCGTCGAGGTGGAGGGCGAGCGGGATGTGGTAGGCCGCGCTGTCCGGTTCGTACTGGGCGAGGAACCACATCCGGCGCTGGGCCGAGGAGAGCGGTGCCGGGGTGCCCTCGGGGCGGGGCTCGATGCCCGGCCGGGTCGGTGCGGCGGTGCCGGCGTCCTTGGCCGCCTTGACGGCCTTGGCCTTGGCGAGCCTGCGGCGGAGCAGTTCCTGGCGTCCGGCGTCCTGTCCCGGCCGGTCGGCGGTGGTGTGCTGGTCGGTCATGCCGTCTCCCCCGTCAGTGCGCCGGCGGCGTCCCGGTCGCCCGGGCCGCCCAGGTCGTCCGTCCCGCCGATCCCCTCGGCCCCGTCCAGACCGTCGAGCCCCTCGGCCCCGTCGATCCCGTCGATCCCGTCGATCTCGTCGATCTCGTCGAGCAGGAGGTCCTCGATGCGACGGGCCATCGCCGCCACGGTGCGGGCCTCGAAGACGGTGCGCAGCGGCAGGTCGGTCTCGAAGATGTCGCGGACGCGGGCGGTCAACCGGGTGGCGAGCAGCGAGTGGCCGCCGATCACGAAGAAGTCGTCGTGCCGGGAGACCCGCTCCAGGCCGAGGACCTCCTGCCAGAGGTCGGCGAGCAGTTCCTCGCAGTCGCCCTCGGGCGGGGCACCGGCACCGCCCGACCGGGGAAGCGGCAGCGCGGCCCGGTCGACCTTGCCGCTGGGGGTCAGCGGCAGGCTGTCGAGCAGGACGAGCGCGGCGGGCACCATGTAGTCGGGCAGCCGCTCGGCGAGCGCCGCCCGCAGGGCGTCCTCGCCGATGGCGCCGCCGGTGACGGCGTACCCGGCGAGAAGGGGGCCCGCCGGGCCGTCGGCCAGCCGGACGGCCCCGGCGGTGACGCCGGGGACGGCGGTCAGCGCGGCCTCGATCTCGCCGAGCTCGATCCGGAACCCGCGCAGCTTCACCTGGGCGTCGGTGCGGCCGTGGTACTCCAGCCGGCCGTCGGCGCGGCGGCAGGCGAGGTCCCCGGTGCGGTACATCAGCGCGCCCTCGGCGGCGCCGGGTTCGGGGACGAAGCGGTCGGCGCTGAGGTCGGGGCGGCGGTGGTAGCCGAGCGCGACGCCCTCGCCGCCGATGCAGAGCTCACCGATCCCGTTGACCGGGACGGGCCGGCCCGCCGTGTCGAGCAGGTGCAGCCTGGTGTTGGCGATGGGCGCGCCGAGCGCCACCACGCCCTGGTGGGCGGTGAGTTCGGGGGTGACCCGCTGGACGGTGGACCACACGGTGGTCTCCGTGGGCCCGTAGAGGTTCCAGAGCGCGTCGGTGCGCTTCAGCAGCGCGTCGGCGAGATCGGCAGTGAGCGCCTCGCCTCCGCAGAGCGCGGTCAGCCCGGGTCTACCGGGCCAGTCGGCCTCCAGGAGCATCCGCCAGGTGGCCGGGGTGGCCTGCAGATGGGTGACGGCGCGCCGCTCCAGCCAGTCGGCCAGCGCGTGGCCGTCGGTGGCGGTGGCACGGTCGGCCAGCTCCACCCGGGCACCGGTGACCAGCGGCAGCCAGAGTTCCAGGCCGGCGATGTCGAAGGTGACGGTGGTGACGGCCGCCATCACGTCGCCCTCGGCGAGCCCGGGTTCGCGGGCCATCGAGGTGAGGAAGTTGACGATCGCCCGGTGCGGGACGGCGACGCCCTTGGGCGCGCCGGTGGAGCCGGAGGTGTACAGCAGGTAGGCGCGGTCCTCCGGACCGACGTCGACGGCCGGCGCCTGCGGGGCCGCGGCGGTCAGCGGTCCGTCGACCAGGACGACGGCGCGTCCGTCGCACAGGGCGTCCCCGGCGGTGGCCCGGTCGGCGACCAGCAGGGTGACCCCGGCGTCGTCGAGCACCGCCCGGTTGCGGGCGAGCGGCTGGTCGAGGTCGATCGGCAGGTAGGCGGCGCCGGCGCGCAGCACACCGAGCAGGGCCGCGGGCAGCAGCCGGCCGCGCCGGACGGCGACCGCGACCAGGGTGCCGGGGCCGGCCCCGTGCTCGGCCAGCAGGTGCGCCACCCGGCCGGCCGTGGCGTCGAGTCCGGCGTAGTCGAGGACCCCGTCGGACGCGGAGACGGCCACCGCGGCCGGGGTGCGGGCGGCCTGGGCGGCGACCAGCTCGTGCAGCCGGAGGTCGGGCACCGGCGCCACGACGCCCTCGGCCGGCTCCGGGAGGGCCGGCTCGGCGGCCGAGCGCATCACCAGCTCGCCCAGCGGGCGGTCCGGTTCGGCGACGGCGGCGGCGAGCAGCGCCGTCAGGTGGTCCAGCGCGGCCCGCACGGACCGCTCGTCGTAGCGGGAGGTGCGGTACTCGGCGGAGAGCAGCGGGCCGTCGGCCGGGAACTCCAGGAACAGCGAAAGGTCGGTCTTGGCCGTCCCGTTGCACACCTCGGCGACGAACCGCAGGCTGAGACCGGGGAGTTCGAGTCCGGCCACCGGGTGGTTCTGGACCGCCAGCAGGGTCTGCGAGATCGGCGAGGCGGTCAGTCCGGCGGAGCCGCCGACCCGGCGGGCGTGCTCCAGGAACGGGTAGCCGCTGTGCTCGGCGGCGTCCAGCACCACCGGCCGCACCCGGGCGACCAGTTCGCGGAAGGTGTCGGTGCCGGCCGCGTCGAAGCGGAGCGCGACGGTGTTGATCAGCGAGCCGAGCACGTGCTCCAGCTCGGGCACCGGGCGGACCGCGAACGGGCTGAGCACCGCGAGGTCGGTCCGGCCGGTGTAGCGGTGCAGCACGCCACCGAGCGCGGCCAGGACCGCCATGTAGAGGCTGGCGCCCTCCTGGGCGGCCCAGCGCTCGACGGAGCCGACCAGTTCGGGGTCGAGCCGGCGGGCGATCCGCCGGCCGGCGATGTCGTGCGGGTTGGGGCGCGGGCGGTCGCCGGGCAGGTGCTGGTCGGCGTCGAGGCCGAGCAGCCGCTCGCCCCAGCGCAGCGCGCCGTCCCGGGCGGCCGCGTCGGCGCGCTCCTCCCAGCGGGCGACGTCGGAGAACTGCAGGTCCGGTTCGGCGAGTTCGCCGTCCCGGTAGGCGCGGCCGAGCTCGGCCAGCAGCAGCCCGGCGGCCCAGCCGTCCATCGCCGCGTGGTGGACGGTGATCAGCAGCTCGTGCCGGTCCGCTCCGGTGCGCACCGCGAGGGCGCGCAGCAGCAGGCCGGCCGCGAGGTCGAGCGGCCGGGCCGCCTCGGCGCGCAGCGCGGCGTCCAGCTCCTCCTCGCCGGCCCCGGTCAGGTCGAGCAGCGGGAGGTCGACGGGGTACGGCGGGCGGACCTCGGCGGTCACCTCGCCGTGCAGGCCGCCGAGCGCGGTGCGCAGCACCTCGTGCCGGCGGACCACCTCGGTCAGCGCCCGGCCGAGCGCGGCGAGGTCCAGCGCGCCGACGGCGCGGATGCGCAGCGGCACGTTGTAGACCGGGCTGCCCACGTGCATGGACTCGTGCAGCCAGAGCTCGCGCTGGAAGCCGGTGGGACGGGCGGGCAGCGCGGGCTCCCGCACGGGCGGGGCCACCGAGGGGCGGCCGCCACCGCCGTTGGCGACCCGGACGGCGAGCGCGGCGACGGTCGGCGCGGCGAAGAACTCGGCCAGCGGGACGCGGGTGCCGTACTCGCGCTCGATCCGGGCGAGCAGTCCGGTGGCGAGCAGCGAGTGCCCGCCGAGGTCCAGGAAGACGTCGTGCACACCGACCCGCGGGACACCGAGCAGCTGTTGCCAGAGTTCGGCGATCCCGGTCTCGACGGGGGTGCGGGGCGCGACGAACAGCTCCTGGCCGTCCCGGCTCCGGGCGACGGGCGGCAGCGCCCCGCGGTCGGTCTTGCCGTTGGGCGTCAGCGGCAGCCGGGTCAGCACGGCGACGGCCAGCGGCACCATGTAGCCGGGCAGCGCGGCGGCGCAGTGGGCGCGCAGGCCGGCCGCGTCGGGTTCGGCGACCCCGGCCGCGGGCTGGACGAAGGCGGCCAGGTAGGCGCCGGACTCGTCGTGCTGGACCACGGCGGCCGCGGCCTCGACGGCCGGGTGGGTGGCGAGCACCGCCTCGATCTCGCCCAGCTCGACCCGGAACCCGCGCACCTTCACCTGGTGGTCGACGCGGCCGTGGTACTCCAGCTCGCCGCCCGGCAGCCGCCGCACCAGGTCCCCGGTGCGGTAGCAGCGCTCGCCGTCGACGGTGAGGAAGCGCTCCTCGGTGAGGTCGGGACGGCCGTGGTAGCCGCGGGCGAGCCCCTCGCCGGCGAGGTACAGCTCGCCGATGCCGCCGTCCGGCACGGCGGTCCGCCGCTCGTCCAGCACGTGGCCGGTGGTACCGGGCAGCGGGCGGCCGATCAGGGGCTCGCCGTCGCCCTCCCGGCCGACCAGCGACCAGGTGGAGTAGACGGTGTCCTCGGTCGGGCCGTAGAGGTTGTACAGCCGCTCGACCCGCGGTTCGGCGTAGACCTGGTCGGCCAGCCGGCGCGGCAGTGCCTCGCCCGCCAGGTTGACCACGCGGACGCCGCCCGGCAGGCCCCTGCCGCCGGGAAGGCCGCCCCCGCGCAGCAGCGCCGCCATGGCGCTCGGCACGGTGTTGACCAGGGTCACCTCGTCGCGGGCCGGCAGCTCGGGCAGCGCGAGGACGTTCTGCGCGACCACGACCGCGCCGCCGACGGCGAGCGGGAAGAACAGCTCGTAGACCGAGATGTCGAAGCAGACCGAGGTGCCGAAGAGCACGCCGGCCACGTCGGCCGGGCCGTAGGTGCGGGCGGCCCAGCGGAGCATGGCGTTGACGCCGCGCTGGGTGACCGCCACGCCCTTGGGGCGGCCGGTGGAGCCGGAGGTGTAGAGGACGTAGGCGAGGGATTCGGCGCCGCCGCCCGGGGCGAGCTGCGCGCGGGGGCCCTCGGCGTCGGTGTACAGCAGGGTGGCGCCGGCGCCGTCCAGCAGGTGCTCGTGCGCGCGGTCGGTGAGGACGACGGGTGCCTGCGCGTCGCCGATCACCAGCTCCAACCGGTCCCGCGGGTAGGCCGGGTCGAGCGGTACGTAGGCGCCGCCCGCGCGCAGCACCGCGAGCAGTGCGATCACGAGGTCCGCCGTGCGCGGGAGGCAGACCGCCACCAGGGTTTCGGCGCGTACGCCGGCGGCGGCCAGTCGGCCGGCCATCGTGTCGACAGCGGTGGTCAGTTCACGGTAGGTCAGACGCCGGTCGCCGTCGATCACCGCCGTGGCCCCGGGTGTCCGTCCGGCCTGTGCGTCGACCAGATCGGCCAGCGATGCCGTCGGATCCAGTGGAGGAAGTCCCGTCGAACTCATCAACTCTCCTGAGGGATGGCCCTGCGCCGACTTGTGGTCGGCTGGAAATGGGCGGTGTGCCCTCGGAGATGGTGGGGTAAAGATCTCCGGATGACCAGCACATTTCCGTCACTCGTTCGATATGCCGGAAAGATCACCCTCCCATCACCACGCAGCGGCACGACCAGGTGACGGTTCGTCGACGATCTCCCACGGATCGTCAGGTCCCGTGACATCGGCGCGCGCGGCCGATAGGTTTCATCGCAGCAGCCGACGGTGCATCAGCTCCGGGGCGGCAGAGGCCTTTCCGCGCGGCCCATCTTGACCTGACCTCGTCATTTACCCGGCGGGCACCATCGCCGGCGAGAGCCCCGCACCGCCACACGGGGGGGCGCGGCGGGGCCGGGCGACCACCCCTCGCGGAACGACCCCCGCAGCCGATTTCGACGGGCCCGGTCTTCACGGTTTGCGCATATTCATCGGCGGCCGCGCATATTCATCGGCCTTTCCCGGCCGGAAGGGCGGACGGGCACCGATCCCGGAATCGCCCCCGCCCCACCCCGGTCGCCCCCGACCCCGGCACCGCCGACGGCGGATTCCCGGCGGATCCGGACATCCGCCACCGGGCGGCGGCCCCGGGGCTCCGGCCCCGGGCCGCGGCACCGTTGCGAGGGGTGACAATGGACGCCATGTCCAGACGCCGCTCCGCGCCCCGTGCCGCCACCCCCGCGCCCCGCCTGCTGCCCTCCTCACCGTGCCCGTGCGGCCTGTCCGCCGCGTACGGCGACTGCTGCGGCCGCTACCACCGGGGCCTGGCCGCCGCGCCGACCGCCGAGGCGCTGATGCGCTCGCGCTTCAGCGCCTTCGCCGCCTTCGACGAGGCGTACCTGCTCCGTTCCTGGCACCCCGACACCCGACCGGCCTCGATCGACTTCGACCCCGCACTGCGCTGGACCCGCCTGGAGGTGCTCACCACCACCGACGGCGGCCGCTTCCACGCCGAGGGCACCGTCGCCTTCCGTGCCCACTACACCGAGGGCCGCGAGCAGGGGATCCTCACCGAGCACAGCCGCTTCGTCCGCCACGAGGGCGCCTGGGTCTACCTGGACGCCCTCCCGCCGGCCTGAGCGGGGCGGCCCGGGCGGCCGGCCCCGCCTCCCGCCGCGGCTACAGGTAGTCGTCCAGGCGGGCGAGGGCGAAGCCCTGCGCGGTGACCTCGTTCACGACCTTGCGGAGCAGGTCGGGCATGCTGCCCGGCCACAGGTCGGTGCCCCGGAAGTGGGTGAGGATGATGTCGCCCGCGTGCAGCCGCTGGTCGTCGTAGCGGTACTCCATGTGGTCCGGGAAGGCCTCCTCGTTCCAGAGCGGCACCGCCTCGATGCCGCAGGAGCCGGCCGCCCGCAGGGTGTCGTCGTTGTACTCGCCGTACGGGGGCCGGAACAGCCGGGGGCGGGCGCCGATCTGCCGCTCCAGCTGGTCCTGCTGGCGGCAGATCTCGTCCCGTTGCTGGTCGTAGCCGAGCACCTTGAGGTTGCGGTGGTTGATGGTGTGGTTGTTCACGGCGTCGCCCTGGGCGGCGAGCGCGCGGAAGTACCCGTAGTCCTCGCGCGCGAGGTAGTCGGCGACGAAGGTGCTGAGCGGGATCCCGAGTTCCGCCGCCATCCGGGAGAACTCCGGGTCCTTCTCGGCACCGTCGTCGACGGTCAGGAAGACGATCTTCTCGTCGGTCGGGACGCGGTAGACCACCGGCGGCCGCCCGTCCTGGAGCTTCACCCCCTGCACCGGCGTCAGCTCCGGCCTGGACACCGGCCGCGGGGGCGCCTGCAGCGGCAGCCGCTCCACGCCCCAGCGGTGCGCGGTCTCCAGCGCCGTGCGGACGGCCGTCTCCCGGCGGGCCACCGCCTCACCGCTGCTCTCCTCCTCCGCCCGGGCCAGGCCCGGCAGTGCCAGCGGCACGGCCGGCGGCCGGGGCCCGCCCCGGTCGGCGGCGGTGGCGGCGGTGGCGGCGGTGGACGTCGCGCCGCCCGGACCGGCGGGGGCGGCGGGGGAACCGGCCGCGGCGGGGGCGGCGCTCGTACCGGCCCGCGAGGACGGGGCCTCCCGCCCGGTCGGGGCGGCGCAGCCGGCGACCACCGCCGCCAGGCAGACCGCTGCCACGAGACCGCTCCCGGCCCGGTGACGTCCCCTCAGTCCCCCATTAATACGATGATCTGATGGTGTGTCCATGGAGCACTGCTCCCCCGACACGCCCGTCCGCCAATCCCCCCATCACCCGCCCGGCCCACCGCGCCGCACCCCCGGCGGGCACCGCGGACCCGACCCCGGAGACCCGCCGGCACCGCACTCCCGGCGGCCGCGGGTCACCACCGTCGGGGCGCACCGACGGCACCGTTCGTACCGGCACCGTACGCACCGGGGAGACGTGCGCGACGGCCGGACGCCCGGTCCTCACAGTGCGGAAATCCGTTCGCGGCGGGCGCGGCCCGGCACCGACAATGCGCGAATGACGATCAGCACGACACGGACGACCGACCCCTGGAGCATCGCACCGGCCGAGGTGGGCTCCCCGGAGGCGCTGGCGCTCCTGCGCGACTACTACCTCGATGTCGCGAACCGCTACTACCGGTTGCGCCTGGGCCGGGACGGCACGCCCGAGGAGATCGAGTCCGGCCTGGCCGACGCCCCGAGCGACGACCTCGCCGGGCCGACCGGCCGCTTCCTGCTCGGCCGCCACGACGGCGCGCCACAGGCCTGCGCCGGCCTGCGGGCGATCGGGGACCGCACGGTCGAGCTGACCAGGGTCTTCGTCCGGCACGCGGTGCGCGGCACCGGCGGCGGCACCCGCCTGCTCGCCGCCGTGGACGAGGCCGCCCGCGCGCTCGGCGCGGAACGGATCGTGCTGGACACCCGGCTCGACCTGGTCGAGGCCCGCGCGCTGTACGCCCGGCACGGGTACCGCGAGATCCCGGCCTACAGCAACGGCCCGTACGCCCAGATCTGGTACGGCAAGGACCTCGACAGGGCGGCCGCGGAGGCGCGTTGACCCCGATGCCGGCGCTCCGGCCGGGCGAGGGGCCGGGCGCCCGCCGGACGGGCCACGGCGGTGCGGGCCACGGCGCTGCGGGCGGGCCCCGGCCGGTCGCCCCGGGGCGACCGGGACAGCCCGGACACCGGCGCGCCGGGCATCGCCGCCCGCTCGGGAGTCGCCCGCCGGGCAGGGATGAGAGCATGAGAACGGCCGCCGGACCTGGCCAGGTACTCCGACGGCCGAGGCCCCGCCCGTCAGGGGGCGGGGCACTTCGAACGCTATGACAGTCCGCAGCCGCTCGGCTACCACGGTGGGCCGTCCGGGGGACGCCGCGTGTCGCGCGGCCGCCCGGACCGTCCGACCCGTCCGCTACGATCCGTGCTCGAAAGGTCGCTCCGTGGCACCGGCCCGCGCCGGCGCCACACCCGGGACACCCCACGAAAGCGGTGATCACCCTGGCCAGGCCGCGTTCCCGTCTCCTCGTCGCGTTGGCAGTCGCGACAGCGGTGTTCGGCGCCACCGTGCCGGCCCGCGCCACCGCGGCGGACGCCCCGGCGCCGGCCGGCGTCGGTGACCCGGTGTTCCCCCTGCTAGGGAACGCGGGCTACGACGTGCTCGGCTACGACCTCGACCTCCGCTACCGCCCCGACAGCCGCACCGTGGACGGCACCACCGTGGTGACCGCCCGCGCGCTCACCGCGCTGCCGTCCCTGGAGCTGGACGCGCTCGGCCTCGACGTGCACGCCGTCCGGGTCGACGGCCGGCCCGCGACGTTCCGGGCGCACGACGAGAAACTCACCGTCGTCCCGGACCGGGCGGTGCGCCGCGGTGCCACCGTGCGGGTGACGGTCGACTACTCGGCGGACCCGGCGGCGAAGCTGCCGCACACCGGCTGGGTGCCCACACCCGACGGTTTCGCGGTGGCCGGTCAGCCCGAGAGCGCGCACACCGTGTTCCCGTGCAACGACCACCCGAGCGACAAGGCCGCCTTCACCATCGCCGTGACCGCGCCGGACGGCCTGGTCGGGGTGGCCAACGGCCGGCTCACCGCCACCGAGCGGCACCCCGACGGGCAGACCACCCGCAGGTACTCCCCGGGGGAACCGATGGCCACCGAGCTGCTGCAGGTGTCGGTCGGCGACTACACGGTGCGCGAACGCACCGGCCCGGGCGGGCTGCCGCTGCGGGACGTCGTCCCGACCGCGCGCGCAGCCGAGCTTGAGCCGGCCCTCTCGCTCACGCCCGGCCAGCTGGACTGGGCCGAGCAGCACCTCGGGCCGTTCCCGTTCGAGACCTACGGCCTGCTGCCCGCCAACACCGACGACCCGGCCGCGTTCGACTTCACCGGGTTGGAGACGCAGACCCTGACCCTCTACAAGCCGAACTTCCTGCGCCAGGCCGAGCCCGCGATCGGCTCGCACATGATGCACGAGCTGGTGCACTCGTGGTTCGGCGACAGCGTCTCGCCGCGCACCTGGGCGGACCTCTGGCTGAACGAGGGGCACGCCGACTTCTACGGCCTGATGTACCGGTACGAGCGCGGCTGGCCGGACTCGGGCGGTTTCGGCACCCTCGCCGACCGGATGCGCGACGTGTACGGCAAGGGCGACCAGTGGCGCCACGACTCCGGGCCGGTCGCCGCGCCGACCGCCGCCGACCTCTTCGACAGCCAGCGGTACACCGGCGGCGCCCTGGTGCTCTTCGCCCTGCGCGAGCTGGTCGGCGCGACCGTCTTCGACCGGATCGAGCGGACGTTCCTGAGCCGCTACCGGGACGGCACCGCCACCACCGCGGACTACGTCCGCACCGCCTCGCAGGTGTCCGGCCAGGACCTCTCCGCCTTCCTCGGGACATGGCTCTACGGCGACCGGACCCCGGCCATGCCCGGCCACCCGGACTGGACCGTCACCCCGGTCACGCCGGTCCCCCCGGCCGACGGCGCGGCCGACCGGCTCACGCCCGCGCCGCACGGCACCGGGACGCTCTGAGCAGCGCCCCGGGGAGTCCGTGTCCGGGGAGACCCGCCGCGGGCCGGCGCGCCCGTCCGGTGCGCCCGGGCGCCCGCCGCGCGCCCCTGTACGGCCGGAGCCCCCGGGCGCATCGTGGACCCACGGCCCGCCCGCCGCCCGGCCGAGTTCCGGCCGGCGCGCGGGCCGTCCAGGGTCCGCGCCGCCCCCGGCCCCGCGCCGGGCCCGCGACGCACCCGTCCGGGCCACCGCGCACCCCTCCGCACCCCGCTCCGGTCCGGCCCCGCAGCCCGGACCGGGGCCGCCGTGCCGGGCCCGCGACGCCCTGCCGGAAAATAGGCGGCCTCGGCAGGCAACCCGAACGGACTCCCATCGCGTTCAGCAGCCGTGAGAAGCACAACGACGACTCGGCCGCGGCGGCCGGCGATGACGGCGGGAACGACGGGAGCACCATGGCGGGGGCGGCACGATGAGGGATGCGACACCGGACTTCGAGGAGTTCGTCGCCGCCCGCAGCCCGCGCCTGCTGCGCATGGCCTGGCTGCTGACGGGCGATCCGTACCTCGCCGAGGACCTGCTGCAGACGGCGCTGGCGAAGGTCTGGCCGCGCTGGGAGCGGATCTCCATCGACCGGCCGGAGGCGTACGTCCGTCGGGTGCTGGTGAACTCGCACGTCTCCTGGTGGCGGCGCCGCTGGCACGGCGAGCTGCCGCACGGAGAACTGCCGGAGCAGCCGACGGGCTCGGATCCGTTCGAGGAGCTGGTGGTCGGTCAGGTGGTGGCGGCCGCCGTCCGGGCGCTCCCGCCGCGACAGCGCGCGGTGGTCGTGCTGCGGTACTTCGAGGACCTGAGCGTCGAGGAGACGGCCGAGGCACTGGGCTGCACCACGGGCACGGTCAAGAGCCAGACGCACCGGGCCCTGCAGGCCCTGCGCGGCAAGCTGCCCGCCCGGGAGCTGCTGCTGGACGGGGGACGGCGTGACCTGGTCTGACGTCGACCGCGCCGGTCCGGACCGGTCCGGCCCCGGCGAGCCCTGGCACCGCGACCCCTGGCCCGACGACCGGGACGCCCCCCGGATGGCCGACGCCGAGGTGGAGGACGAACTGCGGGTGCTGCTGCGGCGGGCCGTCCCCGACCTTCCGACGCCCGACGACCGGATGGACCGGGTCCGCGAACGCGCCGACCGCAACCGCCGGCGGCGGCGGGCGGCCGGTCTCGGGGCCGGCCTGACCGGTGGCCTGCTCGCCGCCGCCCTGGCCGCGGCGCCGGCCATCGCGCCCTCACCGGGGCCCACCGTCCTGCGCCCCGCGACCGGCGGACCGACCGCGGCCGGGGCCCCCACCGGGGCCTCGACACCGAGCCCGGCGCCGACGGCCGCGAGCGACGGGCCGAGCGTCTCGCCGAGCCCGTTCGAGGGCTCCCAGGCCGTCCTGTTCCCGGAGATCGGCGGCGTGATCCTCGATGTGCCGAAGGGCTGGTACACCCTGGTCATGCCGGCCGGCGGACCGCTGAGCGACACCGGGTTCACCGCCAACCAGTCCCTGAAGGTCGCCCCCTACTGTCCGCCCTGGCAGGCCGACTGCGCACCGCTGGAGGCCCTGAACACCGACGGCGTGCTGGTCGCCGTGACCCTGATCGAGGACCCGGCGCACGTCCAGAAGCTGGCCGGGACCGCCGCCCCGGCCGAGGACACCGCGCTCGCCAAGGACTGCGGTCTGCGCGGTGGCACCCGGCAGCTCACCGGCCGCCGAACCGTGACGGTGGCCGGCGCGGTGACCGTCGTCGAGCTGACCGCCTGCCTGAACCACCCCTCCGCCCGGACGGTGGAGCTGGTCCAGCGGGTCGTCGCCTCGGTCCGCGTCACGGGCGGCGCCTCCGCCGTCGCCACCGGCAGCTCGCACCACTGATCGTTCCCCCCTCGCCTCCCCTGCGTCCCGAAGGCGGTCCCGCCATGGCCCTGCTCCGTCGGATCCTCGTCGGCCTGGTGCTGTTCCTGGTGGGCTGTGCGCCCACCGCGCCGACCCCGGCCACCTCCTCCCCCTCCCCGGCACCGGGCCCCCGCGCGTGCCGCCCGCCGTCCCCGCGGGTCTGCGCCCGCCGCCGCCCGAGCAAGGGCGACCGGCCCCGGCGGGCCTGCCGCGGTGCCTACCCGCCGCCGGACCGGGGCTGCTCCCGGTGATCCCCCGGCCGTGGCCGGGGCGTCGCGTGCGGCACGCGGTCGCCCCGGTGACGGCCCGGGCCCGGCCGGTGGCGTCCGGCCGGGCCCGTGGCAGATGGTCGTCAGGAGCGCCCCACGACGGTGGTCGGTGGCGCGACGGCGGTGGTCAGTGGCGTGCCACGCCGGTGACCAGCGGCACGTCACGGCGGTGGTCGGTCGCGCGACGGCGGTGGTCAGTAGCGCAGGACCGCGGCGATCCGACCGCGGCCCGCGAGCTCCCCGGAGGGAACGAACTGCACCTTGGCGCCGGTGTCCAGAGCGCGCTCGACGATCTCGTCGACCATGTCGTCGCGGACGTCCGGCTCACCGGAGGCGGCGGGCACGAGATGGCTGTCGGTGACCCGCACCGGCTCCCAGTAGTCCTCCTCCACCGCCAGCAGCGCGGCCCGGCCCTCGCTCACGCTCTGCCAGACCTCGTCGATCCCGGCGGCGAGCGCCTTGACGCTCTGGGCCGAGTCGAGCCGCGTGTGCAGCTCGGCGACGGCCTGCTGCCCCTGCTGCGCCACCGTGGGGCGGACGGCCTCGGCGACGGCGGCCGCGGCCGCGTGGCCGAGTCCGCCGCGCGGCACCTGGGCACTGGCCCGCTTCACGGCGGTGCCGACCTCGTCCAGCAGCGCGAGCGCCGCGGCCTCGCCGAGCACGTACAGCGGGCGCGCGTCCGACTCCAGCACGGCGGCCAGCGCGGTGTCCGCGTCCCGCAGGAAGCGGCGGGTCTCCTCGTCGCGGAAGGTGCTCGGGACGTCGCCGATCCGCTCCTTGCGCTCGACGTCCCAGTCCGGACCGACCTGGACCTGCGGGAAGCCGCCCGCCGTGTGCTCCACCAGGCGCGGGCCCGTCCCGCCGAACAGCGCGACCCGGTCGGCGGCGACCGTCAGCACCCAGTAGGGCGCGCCGGCGGCGTAGGCGGAGACCAGGTTGCGGGTCAGGAAGGTCTCGGAGAACACCACCCGGGCGGTGACGGTGCGCGGCAGCGACCAGACCTGGTGCTCACCGGGCGCCGCGAAGATCGCCAGACCGTCCTCGGCGTGCACCAGGTCGACCTCCCGCAGGGCCCGGTCCAGCTGCTCCACCACGTCCAGCCGGTCCGCCCGGGAGACGGCCTCGTCCGCGTGCAGCCGGTTCTTGGCCTCCGCGATCAGGTTCCGCAGGCGCACCGGGTCCTGCGTGTTGTCGGGCTCGCTGCGGTGGGTCGGCAGCAGGACGGAGACGGCCGGGTAGCGCCGGGGGCGGCGCAGTTCGGCGAGGACGGCAGGCGTGAGCTCGGCTGCGTGCATCGGATGCCCTTCTTGTCGCGGTTGCCTCGACATGCTCGGCAGAATCAGACTCTCCTATGTTTTGCCAGGTTTGCCGGATTTGCCTCCCCACCCCTCCCCATCCAAACGCCCTCCTATGCCCGCCGCCACCGAAAAGCCGTCCGCATCCGGGGTGGGATCGGGCTCACCGGACCGACGGGGAGGACCGGACGGCAGCTGAGACAGAATCAGAACCCTTTGATCACCAGATAGTTATGTCGCCCCGCCGGCCCACCCCCTACGCTGAACGCTGCCGTACATCGAGACCGAGGGGGGTCACAGGTGAGGGACGTCATCACGGTGGATCTCGGCGGGGGCGCGTTCGTCCACGCCGAGGTGACGGCACTGGAGTCCGCGACGGCACCGGCTCCGGGAACGGCACCCGATTCCGCGACGGCACCGGCCACCGGGACGGGCGGCGACGCCGGGGTGCGGGACGCCGCGGGGCGCGCACTGGCCGACCTGCCGCTGCGGTTGGACGCGGTCGGCGAGGTGCTGCGCGACGTGGGGCGGTGGGCCGCCGGCAGCATCGCCGACGCGGGCGCGGCGATGCCGGACACCCTGGAGGTCGAGTTCGGGCTCAAGCTGGCCGTGAAGTCCGGCAAGCTGATCGGCGTGGTGGCGGAGGCGGGCGGCGAGGCCTCGTTCACGGTGCGGATGGGCTGGGACACCGCGCGGGTGTCGGCGGCCCGGGCCCGACACACGGACGGCGGCGCGGGAGGTGACCCGGACGGCGGAACGGACCACGGGCCGGACACCGGACCCCCCGGTCCCGGGACCCCGGCCGAGCCTCGGGTGAGCACCCCCCGGTGACCGGCGGCCGGCCCTCCGGGGCGCCGGTCTCGACGGCGGCCGCCGTCGAGGTCCGCGACGACTCGGGCTTCCTGGGCAGCGGGTTCCTGCTCTCCCCCACCGTCGTGCTGACCGCCGCCCACGTGGCGCGCCGCGGCCGCGCCGGGCTGGGCGTACGGGGCCGGTGCGGGCACGCCGGTGCGGCCGGTCCCGCCCGGCTCTTCCCCGTCGAACCGGGTGACGGCAGGTTCCACGCCTATCCGGATCTCGCCCTGCTCGACCTCGACGGTCCGGTGGCCACCGTCCCGCTCCTGCTGGACGCCGGGCGCGCCCCGGCCACCGGCACGGCGGTCCTGGTGAGCGGGTTCTCCACCCACACCCCGGTGCCCGGGGTGCACGGCGACTCCCTGCTGCTGACGGTCGCCGGTCCGTCCGCGGGCTATCTGCGCCTCACCGGGGACGAGGTGAAGGACGGCTTCAGCGGCAGCATGGTCGTCCGGCTGGACTCCGGCGCGATCTGCGGGGTGCTGAAGGGCAGCCGGGACTTCGACGGGGTGCGCGGCGGCTGGTTCACACCGCTCGCGGCGCTCGCGGCCGTCCTGCCGGCCACCGACCCGCTGCACGGCGCGCTGGCCGGCGGGCCGGGCGCGACGGCGGGGAGCGGCACGACGCACACCGGTACGACGCACACCGGCCCCGCGCACACCGGTACGACGCACACCGGCCCGGCACCCCACCGCGTCACCCCGGCACACCGGGCCCGCCCGCTGCCCGGGGTGCGGGAGCTGGTCCCCCTGCTGCTGGCCGTCCCGGACATGGACGACCCGGACTTCCGGCGCCAGGTCCTGCGCGCGGCCGGGGAGCGGCTCGGGCCCGCCGAGCCGCTCCGGGTCGCCCACCGCGCCCAGGCCGTCGACCACCTGATGGAGCTGGTCCAGGCGTGCGCGCGGCACCGTGATCCGGCGACGGCGCTGGCCGCCGTGCTCGACGCGCTGGACTTCCTGCGCCCGGGGCTCGCCGCCGTGGACGAGCTGCGCGCCCTGACGGGCCTCCCGCCGACCGGCTCCGACGACCCGGAGGGCGGTCCGTGGTAGAGCGCCGCCGCCTGCTCGCCCGGCTCGGCGACCGCCTGCGCCCCACCGGCCCCGGAGCCGACGGAACGACCGATCCGCCGAACGGCGCACCGGCCCCCTGCGGGCCGTGGCCGGTGGAGGCGGACCGGTACCTGTGCGAGGTCCTCGCCGAGATCCCCGGCATGGGCGACCCGGCGTTCCGGGCCCGCACCCTCGACGAGCTGGGCCACCGGCTCGCGCTGCCCGGGCCGTTCGCCGTCCCCTACAGCGCGCTCGCCACCGACCACCTCCAGGACCTGGTCCGGGGCTGCCGCCGCTGGCACGACCCGGCCCGGGCCCTGGTCCAGCTCGCCGACGTCCTGCGCTTCCAGCGCGAGGGCACGGCGGCCGTCGGCTGGCTCACCGCCTTCGTCGAGGCCCTCACGGCGCCCGGTCTGCTCGCCCCGGGCCCCCAGCTCGCCGTGCTGGGCGTCCTGCGCACCCTGCGACCGGCGCCCGCGCCGGCCCTCGTCCACCGCCTGGTCGAGGCCGCCTGCGCCCCGGGCGAGACCCACCCGGTGCGGAGCCGGGACGGGCTGCCCGAGGCCGCGACCCGGCTCAACCAGGCCCGCCTCGACCACGCCCGGTTCGACGGGCCCCGGTTCGACGGGCCCCGGACCGACGAGGGCCCGGCCGGCCCGCCCCCGGACCCGCCGGGCGGCCGGCCGGCGCCCCCGCTGCTGCTGCGCTTCCTGGCCCGGCTCGCCGAGGAGAGCACCGGCCCCGAGGCCGCCGCGCTGACCGACCTGGTCAAGCAGCAGGCCCACGAGCTCGGCGTCGCGACCGCGGGCCTGGCCGGCCCCGCCACCGCGGCCCCCGCCCACGACGGCGGACCGGCCGGGCCATGGCACCCGCTGGTCCTGCAGATCGTGCTGGACGACGTTTCGCCGGTCGGTTCGGACGCCGAGCCCGTCTACTCCTTCGAGGCCCTGCTCTACGACACCACCGAGCAGCCGTGGCGGCTGCTGTCCAAACAGGCCTCGACCGACCGGATCGCCCAGTCCGCGCTGCGGAACAGCGGCAGCCGGCACCTGACGACCTGGCGGGAGCTGGCCGCGGCCGCCGCGGACGCCGAGGGCCTGCGGGTGGAGTTCCTGCTGCCGTGGTCCCTGCTCAGCCACCCCGTCGAACTGTGGCCGATGGACGAGGACGACTACCCGGTCGGCATGCACTTCCCGGTGGTGGTCCGCTCACTGGACCGGATCCGGTCGCCGCTCTGGCACCCGGCCTGGAAGAACAAGTGGCGCGCCCTGGAGGCGACCATGGACAGCGGCGCCCCGGGAACGGTCGCCGACCTGCCCGGCTGGTTCGCGTTCGCCGAGGACCGGACACCGATCGACGCCGAGACCACCGGCCGCACCCTGCGGCTCGGCAGCCGCCCCGGCGACGTCCGGCGGTGGCTCGACGAACGGCCGCGGACCGCGATCCTGGCGCTCTCCTTCCCGTACGCCTACCACCCGAAGCAGCGCGCCGCCTCCTACCGGGCCGTCAAGGACGCCCTCCGGGAGGGCATCCCGGTGATGGTCTGGCGGCGGGACACCGGCAGCGCCATCGAGCTGCACGAGCTGCTGGGCGAGCTCACCGCCGCACGTCTGCCGGGCCTGGCGGCCCACGTCCACCGCCGCCGCCGGGCCGCCGCCGAGGACGACCCCGCCGACCTCGGCCACCACCTCACCCTGCTCTGGGACGAACCCGGCCAGGCCGCCTGGATGGCGCCGACGCCGTTCCGCGCCCCCGCGCACACCACCGCGCGCGAACCGGGCCGCGTCCCCGACCCCGACGCCTCCGCCGCTCCGGCGACCCACCCCGACCCGTGGCCCGCCCGGCAGGAAGGACAACCCGCGTGACGACCCCCTCCCCCCACGAGGCCCGGACCGGACCGGCGTCGCCCCCGCACCCGCCGCACCCCGACGGGGCGGGCCCCGCCTGGTGGCTCTACCGCAGCACCGGTGTCCCGCACGACGGGATCCGGGGGCTCCCGGACGCCCCGCCCTGGCGTTCCTTCCGCCGGGACGACGAGGACCGCTCCGGTCCGCCCACGCCCCCGGAGATGTCCGAGGCGGTCGCCGTCCGCAAACTCGGCCGCGACCACCGGGCCGCCGCCTACCAGGCGGACGAGAAGGAGATCCACCTCGTCAACATGGCCCTGCACCTGCGCCGGCCGCTGCTGGTGACCGGCCCGCCCGGGGTGGGCAAATCCACCCTGGCGTACAGCGTGGCGCACGAGCTGCGCCTCGGCCCGGTCCTGCACTGGCCGATCACCAGCCGCTCCACCCTGCAGGAGGGCCAGTACCACTACGACGCGATCGGCCGGCTCCAGGACACCGGCCTGCGGCCCCTCGGACGCCCCGGAACGGCCGGCCCCGGCGCCCCGGCCGGGGAGGACCGGCCGGCCCCCGGGATCGGTCCCTACCTGCGGCTCGGCCCGCTCGGCACCGCGCTGCTGCCTTGGGACCGCCCGCGGATGCTGCTCGTCGACGAGATCGACAAGGCCGATCTCGACCTGCCCAACGACCTGCTGACGGTCTTCGAGGACGGCGAGTTCGTGATCCCCGAACTGAGCCGCCTGGACGACGAGGACGCCCGGGTGATGACCGGCGACGACGACGGCTGGGCCTCGCTGCGACGGGGCCGGGTGCGCTGCGCCGAGTTCCCGCTGGTGATCCTCACCAGCAACGAGGAGCGCGACTTCCCGGCCGCCTTCCTGCGCCGCTGCCTGCGCCTGGAGATCCCCCGCCCGAGCCCGGACAAGCTCGCCCGGATGGTGGCCGCGCACCTGTCGGGCCCCGGGGCCCTCGTCCCGGCCGAGGTCCGCGAACACCTGATCGCCAGGTTCCTGGCCAAGCAGCGGGAGGAGGGTGCCGACCTCGCCAACGACCAGCTGCTCAACGCCCTGCTGATGGCCTCCCGGGGCCTGTGGGACGGCGACGGCGGCCGGGAGCTGCTCGACACCCACCTGCTGCGCTCGCTCGGGGAACGGTGACCCCCGGTGTCCGCGCCCCTGGTGCCCGAGGAGCTGCTGCGCCAGCTCGGCCGTCTGCTGACCGGGGACGGAACCGAGCCGGAGGGCAGCACCGACCCGCGCGACCTCGCCGACGTGCTCTGGCTCGCCCGGGTCTGCGGGCTGCGCCCGGGCACCGGGGCCGAGCCGGCCCCGGTGGGCCTGCCGCCGCTGCCCGCGGTCGACGAGGAGGAGGACGAGCAGGCCGCGGCCGCCTGGGGAGCCGCGCTGCGCGCCGCGGTCGACCAGGCCGCCCGGGAGCAGGAGGAGAACGAGGCCGCGGACCCGGCCGGCCGGGCGCCCGGACCCGGCCGAACCGCCCGGCCGCCGGCCGGTCCCGGACCGAACCCGCCCGCCGCCCCCGGACCGCCCGGACCGCCCGGCGTCGTCCCGCTCCACCTGCCGCCCGTCCCGGACACCGCCCGTCCGGGCGACCGGCCCGCGGCCGCCGTCCGCAGCCCCGCCCGGCCCGCGCTGGGCGGCGCCCTCGCCCTCTCCCGCGCCCTGCGCCCGCTGCGCCGCACCGTCCGGTCGGTGCACGACCGGGTCCTGGACGAACCCGCCACGGTGACCGTCTCCGGCCGGGCCGGGCTGGTCCTGCCGGTCTGGCAGGGCGCGCCGGAGCGGTGGCTGGACGTGGACCTGGTGGTGGACTGCGGCCCGACCATGGCCGTCTGGTCCTCGTTGGCGGACGAGCTGGCCGCGCTGCTGCTGCGCCACGGCGCGTTCCGGCGCGTGCGCGCCTGGTCCCTGCGGGACCGCTCCGGCGCCCCCGTCCTGACCCCGCGCCACCACCGGGTGCCCGGCGCGGCCACCCGGTCGGCCGCCCGCCGGCCGGCCGGCCCCGGGCTGGGCCTGACCGCCGACCCGCGCGGCCGGCGGATCGTCCTGCTGCTGACGGACGGGGTCGGCCCGCTCTGGCACGGCACGGCCCTGCCCGCCGCGATGCGCGACTGGAGCCGGACCGCGCCGGTGACCGTCCTGCAGGTGCTGCCGCGCCGGCACTGGCACCGCACCGCGCTGCACCCCGTCCCGGCCCGGGCCCGGGTCCGGCCGGGCGAGCGGCCGACCGTCGTGTTCGCCGCCGAGGACCCGTGGGCCGACCAGGGTGAACCGGCCGGACCGGGCGACCGGTCGCACCCCGGCCGTCCCTGCCGCAACCCGACCGGCCCCGGCACCGCCTGGGCCGCGGTCCTGGAGCTGCGCGCCGACTGGCTGGTGCCCTGGTCCCGCATGATCTCCGGCCGCGCCCCCGGCTGGACACCGGTCATGGCCGTCCCCCTGGACGGCCGCCCGACCGGACCGGACGGTCTGCGGCCCTTCGGACCGCCCCCCGCCCCCGTCCACCGCCGCCCCGGTGACGAGTCGCCCGCCGAGTCGCTCGCCAGGTTCCGCCGGGAGGCCTCGCCCACCGCCTACGAGCTGGCCGGGTTCCTGGCCGCCGCACCGCTCAGCCTGCCGGTGATGCGGCACGTCCAGCAGGCCATGCTCGCCGACTCCTCGGCAGCGCACCTGGCCGAGCTCTACCTCTCCGGCCTGCTGGAACGGCGCTCGCCGCAGCAGGCCGGGGAGGACCCGGAATCGGTGCTCTACGACTTCCGCCCCGGAGTCCGCGGCCGGCTGCTGTCCACCCTGACCAGGGGCGAGTCCGCCGAGGTGCTCCGGGTGCTGGCCGGGGTCTCCCACTCGGTCGCCAGTACCTTCGGCACCCTCGACTTCCGCGCGCTGGCGGCCCTCGCCGACACCGCCCCCACCGGCGCTCCGGTGCTGCCCACGCACAGCATCCCGTTCGCCGAGGTCGCGGTCGAGGTCCTCCGCGGCCTGGGCGGCGCGGACGGCGCGCTGGCCGAGCGGCTCGCCGTCACCCTGCCGTCGGGCACCCGGGTCGGGCCGGCCACCGGGAGGACGGGCACCCGCCCCCTCCCGGCCCGACAGCTCGTCGTCCCGATCACGGACCAGGACATCCTGCCGGGCGGCCCGCCGCAGCCGGCCCGCCGCCGCTGGTGGCAACGCGGCGCCGCCGCGCCGGCCCCCGTCCCGGAGAGCGCGGACCGGCCCGCCGAGGCCGGGCCGACCTGGAGCAACCTGCCCCCGGGCCGCCCCGACATGACCGGCCGGGAGGGCGAACTCGTCGAGGTCGAGCGGATCCTGCACCCCGGGAGCAGCGCCTCCGCCGCCCGGTCCGCCGCCCGCCCCACCGCCGAGCGCTCGCTCTGCGTCGTCCAGGGCCCGCCCGGGGCCGGCAAGTCCGCGCTGGCCCTCGCCTACGCCCATCTGCACCGGGACTCCTACTCGCTGGTCTGGTGGGTGGACGGCAGCAGCCACGAACGGCTCGCGCGGTCCTTCGCCGAGCTCACGACCCTGCAGGGCCTGCCGGGCAGCGAGCCGGGCAGCCCGGCCTCCGACCGGCGGCCGGAGGCCGGCACCGAACCGGGCCAGTGGCTCGCCGAGCACCCCGGCTGGCTCGTCGTCATCGACGACCTCGGCGCGCAGATGCCGGAACAGGAGCGCTGGATGGCGGGCTACTCGCCGCGCACCCTGGTCGGCGACCACTGGCCGCCCGACGGCTACGGCAGCGTGCTGGTCACGACCGCGATCGAGAGCGCCGACCGCCGCGCGCTGGAGGACCACGCGCTGCCGCTGCGCGGCGGTGTCCGCACCTGGTCCGGGGCGGGCGCTCCGGCGGCCGACCCCGAGGACGACCTGGCGGCGCTGCCCGGTCTGCTGGCCCGCGCCTCCAGGAGCACCGCCGTCCGGGCCACGAGCCCGGCCGCGCCCGGTGCCCGGCCCGAACCGACCCTCCCGTACCGGTCGCTGCTCGACCGGCTCGCCGAGGACGACGAGCGGGCCCTGGCGGTCCTCTCGGTCAGCGCCTTCCTCGCTCCCCAGGGCCTCAGCCTCGAACTGATCACCCAGGGACTGCTGGCGGCCGCCGGCCGGCCCGACACCGGAGTCGCCGCCCCCGACGGCCTCCCGCTGACCGACGTGCTGACCCGTCTCTCCGCCGACCGGCTGCTGCGCATCGCACCCGACAGCCGCAGCGGCTCGATCGCCATCCACGTCCACGAGCAGCTGCAACAGGCCGTCCGGGCCCGGATGACCCCCGCCCGGCGGCGCGGCTGGGCCCGTGCGGCGCTGCAGGCCGTGCTGGCCTGCTTCCCCGCCGACCCGACGTCACCGCGGCACTGGGCGCTCTGCACGGCGCTGCTGCCGCACGCCCACGTCGTCGTCCAGCGGGCCGACGACGACGACCCGACGGACAGTGCCCGGCGCTCGACTCTGCTGCACCGGCTGGCCCGGTTCCGCGCGCGGCAGGGCGACCTCGACGCCGCCCAGGCCTACCTCACCTACCAGGAGTCACTGCGCCGGCGGAGCGGCCCGGTCGGCGAGGAGGAGGTGGACGCGACGCTGCTGCTCGCCGAGGTGCTCCGGGCCGGCGCCCAGTACTCGCAGGCCCGGGCGAGGACGCGGCAGGCACTGGCGGACCTCTCCGGATGGCCGCCCGGGACCTCGACGGCCCGGCTGACCGTCCGCGCCCACCGGCTGGCCGCCGGGATCTGCCGGGACCTGGGCGACCCGGCGGGCTCGCTGCGCGAACTCCGGGCGGCCGGTCGCGCCCTCGACCGCCCGGACGGGGCGGAGCACCCCGGACGGACGGCCGTGCCGCGGTCGGCCGCCCTCGACCGCGAGCGGGCCCTGACCCGCGTGGCGATCGACCGCGAGTTGACGTTGACCGAGCTGGAGGGCGGCCGGCTCGGCCTGGCCGCGGACCACCTGGACCGCGCGTGGGCGGAACTGCTGCGCCTCGGCTCGTACCTGCTCCGGGTGCCGAGCGTGCTGGAGGTCGCGATCCGGCAGGACCGCGCCCGACTGTCGCTGCTCCAGGGCCATCCGAGCCTGGTGGCGTGCGAGTTGCTCGCGCAGAGCCTGCGCCGGGCCGGGACCGACGAGGACGTGGAGTCGCTGGACCTGGTCATGGAGGCCAGCGAGACCCTGGTCGACACCATGCGGGCGTACTTCGAACAGCTGGAGACCCCCGGGGCGGGCCTGCCGGACACCTACCACGAACTGCGGACCCGTCAGCTGGTCTCGGTCGCCGCCATCGACGAGGCGGTGCTGGCCTACCGGCGTGGCCGGGCGGACCGGCAGCCGCACCGGCTGGCCGCCGCGCTGGACGTGTCCGGGATGCTGCTCGCGGCGCGGGGCCGCCGGCCGGAGGCGCTGGCCGCGCTGGCGGAGGCGGCGGAGCTGCACGAACGGGTGCACGGCCGTGACCACCCCGCGTGGGCGGAGAACCGGTGGCGGCTGGGCCGGGTGCTGGCGGCCGCCGGGGAGGACGACCGGGCGCGCGGGCTGCTCGTCGAGGCGCGGACCGTGCTGGCGGCCCGGCTCGGCCCCGACCACCCCCGGCTGGTCCCGGTCGACGCCGTGCTCGCCGGGTTGGGACCGGGCCGGGACGACGAGATCGGGTGAAGCCGCCGGGCCACCCGTAACCCGGGTGGCGCAGTGTCGTTGAGCGGGGCATGAAGAAGCGCAGCATGCTCGCCGTCGCCTCGCTCGCCGTGGGCGTCGTGGCCTCCCTCACCGCTCCCGCCGCGCACGCCGGCGCGATCGGCGGCCAGGGGGACCTGACCGGCCCGCTCCAGCAGGGCGGCACCCTGACCACGGCGCCGGACGCCGTCCAGGGGCAGGTCGGCGACGCCGGCGGGGTGGTCGGCGAGGCCACTGGCCATGTGACGGGGCAGGCGAACGACCTGATCGGGCTGCCTTCCTGACGGCCACCGGAACGGCCCCCGGCGCGGGCGGTCAGCCGAGCGGGGCCCCGAGGTCCTGGGTCCAGTAGAGTCCCGCCGGCCCGGTGGCCACACCGATGCCGACGTCCTTGAAGCCGCAGTCCAGCATGTTGGACTGGTGGATCCCGCCGTCCATCCACCGGGACACCACGGTGCCCGGCGCGCTCGGCCCCCGGTCGAGGTTCTCCCCCCACTGCGACCAGCGGTACCCCGCCGCCGACAACCGGGCGTCCGCGCGGGCGCCGTCCGGGTTGACGTGGTCGAAGTAGCCGCGGGCCACCATGTCGTCCGAGTGCTTCTGGGCGGCCGCGTGCAGCTTGGGGTCGATCCGCAGCGGGGCGCAGCCGACCTTGGCGCGTTCGGTGTTGACCAGGTCCACCAGCTGGCGTTCCAGGCTCGGCGGGGTGGGGCGGGCGGTGGCCGGTGACGGCGGCGCGGTCACGGCCACGGGCGACTCGGTGGCGGTCGGGGTCGGCGCCACCGTCACGGGAGCGGGCGCGGGAGGGGTCTCGGCGAGCGGCGGCTCCGGTACGGGCCGCGCGGGTATCGCGGCCGCGAGCGGGGTGTCGGGCACGGCGCTCGGGGTGGTCGGCTCGGGCGCCGCCTGCTCCGGCCGCGGGTGGTGCGGCCACACCATCGCGAGGGTGGCGACGGCCAACACCGCGGCCGTGCCGCCCGCGACGGCGGTCCGGCGCCGGATCGGGCCGAACCGGCCCTCGGCGCCTCCGGGGGTCCCGGCGCCGCTCCCCGGTCCGCCTCCGGCGCCCGTCGGCGGAGCGGGCGTGGCCGCGGCGGCCGCGGCCTGGAGCTGCAGCCCGGTGGGCGAGTCCAGCGGGATCGGGACCAGCGCCAGGCCGGCCAGCAGGCCCTCGGCGGGGAAGAGGTCGCGACCGAGCCCGTCGCACCCCGCGCAGCCCCGGATGTGCCGGGCGATCCGCTTGCGCCACACCGAGTCCGGGGCGCCGTCCCAGCCCGCGGTCAGCTCGACCAGCTCCGCGCAGCGCGGGTAGGCCGTGAGCGCCCGGACCACCACCCGGCCCGCCTCCAGCTGCTTCTTCATCCGCTGGACCCGGACGGCCGCGTGCTGCGGCGTCAGGTCGAGGGCCTCGGCGAGTTCGGCCCGGGTGAGCTCGCCGCAGGCCTCCAACCACCAGAGCGCGAGCAGCTCCCGGTCGTCCTGGTCCAGCCAGCGGGTGGCCTCGGCGACCTCGCGGCGCTGACCGGACAGGCCCAGCCGCAGGATGGTGAGGTCGGTGAAGTCGGCCCGCGGGTCGGCGAGGTCCCAGGCCTCGTCGAGGCCGCCGACCGCGCTCTGCTGCTGGCCGGTGAAGCGTCGGCGGACCTGGTTCATGGTGATCGCGACCAGCCAGGAACGGAAGGACTCGGGATCCCGCAGGCCGTCCAGACCGTCCAGCGCGCGGATCATGGTCTCCTGGGCCACGTCGTCCACATCGGCGTGGCCGTTCAGCGCCCGGCCGGCGACGTTGTAGACCAGCGGCAACCAGGCGGCGACCAGCGCCTCCTGGGCCTGCCGGTCGCCCGCCTGGGCCGCCAGTACCAGGGTCGTCCCGGTCCTGCTCTGCACGTCAACGTTCATGGGTCAGCACTCCGTCTTGCCGTCATCCGTCCGCCGCTGCCTCCTCGGAGACCTCGGGGGAGTGCTCAGATAACAACAATTCGCGCGGATTCGGAAAACGGGGGTCCGAGCGGGGCCGGCGGTCAGGAGGGGGACGCGAAGACCTGGGTCCACCAGGGGCCGCCCGAGCCGGTCTTCACCCCGACGCCGATCTCCTTGAAGGAGCAGTTCAGGATGTTGGCCCGGTGGCCGGGGCTGTTCATCCAGGCGTCCATCACGGCGGCCGCGTCCTTCTGGCCGCGGGCGATGTTCTCGCCCCAGCTGTTCCAGCGGTAGCCGGTGGCCTCGATCCGGTGGTCGGCGTGGTAGCCCTCGGGACTGGCGTGGTCGAAGTAGTCGCGGGCGGCCATGTCCTCGCTGTGGCCCTGGGCCGCGGTGGCCAGCCGGGAGTCGGCGGTGAGCGGTCCGCAGCCGTGCTGGGCGCGCTGGACGTTGACCAGGTCCACGACCTGCTGGGCGGTGGAGCCCCCGCCGGTCGAGCCGCCGGTGGAGCCGCTCGTCGGGGCGGCGGTGGTCCGGCTCGTGCTCGCGGCGGAGCTCGCCGACGCCTTGGGGGCCGAGCTGACGGTGGCCGCCGTCGTCCCGGCGGCGGTCGGTCTGCCGCTCGCCGTGGCCGGTGCGGGCGCGCTCGCGGTGGCGGCGGCGGGCGAGGGGCTCTGGCCCGGCGCGGTCGGCGCGGTCGGGGCGGTCGGCTCCGGGGTGGCGGAGGCGGCGCGGGCGGCATCGCCGGCCGACGGGCCGTCGGAGGGCGTGGCGGGCAGCGCCGGGGCACCGAAGCCCGCACCGGGGACCTGGATCCCGTTGTGGTCCCCGGCCTCCGCCGCGATCTGCGGGTCGAGAGCCACCGTCCGCTGCCCGTCCCGGTCGCCGTACACGACGTACCCGGCGCCGCCGAGCGCGGCGAGGACTCCGGTGCCGGCCACCGCGGCGGCCACCGCCAGCACCGGGGCGATGCCCCGCCGGCGACGGCCACGACGGCCGCGCCCCCGGTGCCGGTCGGCCGCGCGGCGGGCGGCGCGGCCACCGCCGGGCGCACCAGGGCCCCCGGCGGCGGGGAGGATCGTCGTCCTGTCTTCGCTGTTCACCTGGGCACACTTCCTGTTCGGGTCGGCCGGTACGGGTGCCGACACCTGGGAGACCTCCCGGCGGCGCGCCGATAACAGAAAGTACGAACGAATTTCCGATCCTCCGATCCTCCGATCCTCCGATCCTCCGATTCGCCCGGGTCGCCGAGGCCGCCGATCCGCCGAGCCCGGTCAGCCGGTGGTGTCCGGCGCCATGTCGTAGGTCACGAACATCGTCCGGGTGGCGACCTGGTCGTACTTGCCGCGGGCCCGGTGGTTGTCGTCGGCGGTGATCCACCGGACGGCGTTCCAGCCCCGCTCGGCGGCGATCGCCCGGAGCCGGGCGAGCAGCGCGTCCACCGCGCCGCCGCCGCGCACGGCCGGGCTCACGAAGAGGTCGTCCAGGAACCCGGCGACCGCGCCGTGCAGGGGGCGGACGAACGGACGGTAGTGTGCCAGGCCGACCGGCGTCCCGTCGGTGTCGCGGACCAGCAGGCCCTCCAGCTCGTGCGCCGGGTCGGTGAGCCAGGACCAGACCAACTCGGCCTTCGCATCCGGGACCGGCACCCGGTAGAAGTCGCAGTACCCCCGGAACAGCTCGCGCCAGGCGTCGAACTCGGTGCTCTCGGGCGCCCCGACGCTCCAGCGGGCGTCGGTGGCGGCGGGCTGGGGGGTCATCTCGGCCTCCAAGGGGTCGGGTGAGGGTGGGCGCACGGCCGGCGCGCGGGCGCGCCGTGGCGGCCGTGGCGGCCGTGGGGGCCGTGGGGGCCGTGGGGGCCGTGGGGGCCGTGGGGCCAGCATGACGGTCCGTCGGGCCGCGGCGGCCGGCCGATCCGGCCAAGAACCCGTCCGCTCCGCTACGGGGTGGAGCAGTCCCGCCGGCCGCCCACCGGGGCGTGTCCTGCGATCCGTGCCGGGCCGCGTCGCCGATGCTGGAACCTCCCCGGGCCCTCCGGCCGCCGGTCCGCCGGTCCTCGCGCGGGACAAGCCGCGTTCGCGCCTCCCCGAGGAGCCCCCATGCTGCTCCGGCACCTGGCCCTGACCTCCCGCGCCGTGGCGGGCGAGCCCGGCCGCCGGGCCAAGACCACGCTGCTCGCCGACTGTCTGCGCGCGCTCGGCCCGGCGGAGGCCCCGGCGGCGGTGTCGCTGCTCTCCGGCGAGTCGCACCGGCTGCGCACCGGCGTCGGACCGGCCGCCCTGCGCGACCTGCCGCCCGCCGCCGCCGAGCCGTCCTGGGGCGTCCGGGAGACCGAGCGGGCCCTGGAGACCATCGCCTCGGTACACGGCCCCGGTGCCCGGGCCGAGCGGGCGCGGCTGCTGGCCGAGCTGTTCGGGCGGGCCACCGACGTCGAGCAGGCCTTCCTGCGAGCCGTGCTGGTCGGCGAACTGCGCCAGGGCGCGCTGGACTCGGTGGTGGCCGACGCGGTCGCCCGCGCCGCCGGCGTCCCGGCCGCGGCCGTGCGGCGGGCGCTGATGTTCCGGGGGTCGGCCCGTGCCGTCGCCGAGGCGGCGCTGACCGGCGGGGAGCCGGCGCTGGCCGCCTTCCGGCTGGAGGTCGGCCGCCCCGTCCGGCCGATGCTGGCGGCCTCGGCGCCCGACGTCGGCACGGCGCTCGACCGGATCGGCCCGGCCGCGCTGGAGTGGAAGCTGGACGGCATCCGGATCCAGGTCCACCGGGACGGCCACGACGTGGCGGTGTTCACCCGGAGCCTGGACGACATCACCGCCCGGGTGCCCGAGGTGGTCGAGGCGGCCCTGGCCCTGCCGGTCCGTTCGGTGGTGCTGGACGGCGAGGCCGTCGCGCTCGGCCCCGACGGCCGGCCCCGCCCGTTCCAGGAGACCGCCGCACGGACCGCCTCCCGGCAGGACCCGGCCCGACTGCGCGCCGAAGTACCGCTCAGCGCCTACTTCTTCGACCTGTTGCACCGCGACGGCGAGGACCTCGTGGACCGGCCCGGCCGGGAGCGCTGGGCCGCCCTGGACGAGTCGGCGCCGACCGCGCTACGGGTGGCACGCACCACGACGGCCGACCGGGAGGAGGCACTGGCCTTCTTCCGGGACACCCTGGCGCTGGGCCACGAGGGCGTCCTCGCCAAGGATCCCGCGGCCGGCTACGAGGCCGGCCGCCGCGGCGCCGGATGGATCAAGGTCAAGCCGCGGCACACCCTGGACCTCGTGGTGCTGGCCGCCGAATGGGGCAGCGGCCGACGGCGCGGCTTCCTCAGCAACCTCCACCTCGGCGCCCGGGCGGCGGGCGAACCCGGCCTCGGCCCGTGGGTGATGCTCGGGAAGACCTTCAAGGGCCTGACCGACGAGACACTCGCCCGGCAGACCGTGGAACTCCTCGCCCGCGAGGTCGAACGCGATGCGTACACCGTGCGGGTACGGCCGGAACTCGTCGTGGAGATCGCCTTCGACGGCCTGCAGCGCAGCCCGCGCTATCCCGCCGGGCTGGCCCTGCGGTTCGCCCGGGTGCTCCGCTACCGGCCCGACAAGAGCGCGGCCGAGGCGGACACCGTGGCCGCGGTACGGGAGATCGCCGCGGCGGAGGGTCTCGGCCCCGCCCCCGAATCGTGATGACGGTCGATCAAACTCCTTTTGCCAGAGCTTTGTTCGGATTAGGCATGGAATCGGCCATTCTGCGCGAGTGTGGCGCAGTGCCCTTCGTGTGCGACAGAGCGGCGGCTAGGTTGACAAGGACAGCGGGGGGCGACCGGCCCGGGCGATCCGGTGCCGCACCACTGAGAGGTGTCCGTACATGCAGGTGAGCATCGACCAGGACCGCTGCTGCAGCTCCGGCCAGTGCGTCGTCACGGCGCCGGAGGTCTTCGAACAGGACGACCGGGACGGCCTGGTGAGGCTCCGCGTGAGCGTCCTGCCGCCCGTGCGCCACGCCGACGTACGGCTGGCGTCCGAGCTCTGCCCCGGCGGCGCGATCACCGTCACCGAGGAGGGCCCGGACAGAGCGACGGACGACACGGGCTCCGCGACCGCCTGACGCGCCGGCGGGCCGACCCGGTCCACCGCCCCGCCCCCACGCGGCCGCCGTCCCCGGGCGCCGGCCGTCCCACCGTTGCCGCCTGCCGCTCCGCCACGCGAGGAGACCCCACCTTGACGAGCACGCCCACCGCCCCCGCCCCGCTGCTGCCCGCCCCCCACGACGGCGTCTGCCCGTTCAGCCCGCCCCCCGTCTACACCGAGGCCGCCCGCGAGGCCACCGTCACCCGCGCCGAGCTGCTGGACGGCACCTCCTGCTGGCTGGTGACCGGTTACCACGAAGTCCGCTCGCTGCTCTCCGACCGCCGCTTCAGCGCGGACGTCCGCCGCCCCGAGTTCCCGTCCATCACCCCCGGACGGCGCGCGATCATCGCCGCGAACCCCAACTTCCTGCGTCTCGACGACCCCGAGCACGCCCGGCTGCGCCGCATGGTGACCGGCGACTTCCTGGTCAAGCGGGTCGAGGCACTGCGTCCGGAGATCCAGCAGATCGTCGACGAGGCCCTCGACCGGATGACCGCGTCCGGCGGCCCCGCCGACCTGGTCGGCGGCTTCGCCCTGCCGGTGCCCTCCCTGGTGATCTGCCTGCTGCTCGGCGTCCCGTACGAGGACCGGCAGCTGTTCCAGGACCTCAGCCGCCTGCTGCTCAGCACCGCGGCGGCCGGGGAGGAGGTGCGCCGGGCCCAGACCGAGCTGACCGACTACCTCGGCGGCCTCGCCGCGCGGAAGCGGCGCCGCCCCGGCGACGACATCCTCAGCCGGCTGGCCGCCCGGGACGACCTCAGCCTCCAGGAGATCGCCGCGACCGGCCTGCTGCTGCTGGTCGCCGGCCACGAGACCACCGCCAACATGATCGCGCTCTCCACCCTCCTGCTGCTGCGCCACCCCGGCCAGGCCGCGCGGCTGGCCGATCCGGCGGCCGTCCCCGGCGCCGTCGAGGAGCTGCTGCGCCACCTCACCATCATCCACATGGGCCTGCCACGGCTGGCGGTGGAGGACGTCGAACTGGGCGGCGTCCGGATCCGGGCCGGCGACGGCGTGGTCGCGATGCTCTCGACCGCCAACCGGGACGAGGACCTGTTCGGGACGCCCGGCCACCTCCCCGCCGGCGAGCTGGACGTCAGCCGGGACGCCCGGCGCCACCTCGCGTTCGGCTTCGGCGTGCACCAGTGCCTGGGTCAGCCGCTGGCGCGGGCGGAGCTGCAGATCGCGCTCGCCACGCTCTTCCGGCGGCTGCCCGGGCTGCGGCTCGCGACGCCGGAGAGCGAGCCGGCCTTCCGCTCGAAGGCGTTCGTCTACGGCCTGGAGGCGCTGCCGGTCACCTGGTGAGCGCGCCGGCCTCCGGCGCGGATCCGCGGTCCGGGGCAGGCATGGCACGGGCGCGGCCGGGCAGAAGAGGTGTCACAGGCGCCGTCGGGCACCGTCGGGCGATTCCCGCCCGGTGGGCCGTGGCGCGGAGACCCTCGGGTTCGGTTGGCCGTGGCGCGGGCACCGAGGCAGGCTTGAAGGGCGAGACAGGAGCCCGGTCCGGCGGCCGGCCCGCGCTGCGGCACGCCACGGCGCCCTCGGGCGACCCCGGCCGGCCGAGGAGACGGAGCCCACGATGACCGATATGAGCGCACGGTCCGAGGTGAGCGTCGATCGGGAGGAGGACGTCCGCGCGGCCGACCCCGAGGAGGGCATCACCTCGATGCAGAACCAACACGCGCAGGACACCTCGCAGGCGGAGGGCGATCCTCTGGAGGAGCCCGAGACGTACAGCTGACCGTTCGGGACGAACGGATTCCCACGAGGCCGCCCGCCGCACGGGCGGCCTCCGCGACCGCGGGTGTCGCTGCCCGGAGGGCGACGGCACGGCGGGGAAGGATGGGCGCATGAGCGAGCAGCAGAGCGCAGCAGCGGCGCAGGGCGGACGGCCGATCGGGACACCCGGGGATCCACGGGCCTCCTGGGCCACCTGGACCACCCAGTCGATCATCAGCGGACCGGGTGGAGTCACCACCGCCGAGGTCGGCCCGATCTCCGGCGACCTCACCGTGCACACCACCTGGGTGGACGGCGAGGCCCGGCTGACCGTGCAGTACACCGGGGCACTGGACTGGTACACCGTGGCCGGCAGCCCCGTGCCGGCGGTGGACGAGATCACGGCGCGGGCGATCCACCAGGCGATGGTCAACACCGTGAAGACCGGGCGCGGGGCCTCCGCCCCGCAGGCGCCCGGCGTCTGAGCCGCACCCCCGGGGCGGCGCCGCCGCACCGCCGACCGCCCGGGCCGCCCCGGGCGGTCGGCGGTGCGCGCCCGGGAGCGGGGCGACGCCTGAAGGGTTCACACCGGCAGGCGCCGGGCCGGGCCGCTCCTGAGGGCGGCGGCCCGTTGCCTGCCCGGTGCCCAGGGGCCTCAGGGACCTCAGGGGCCTCAGGGGCCCGTCTCACCCCGCAGGACCGGGGCCGCGGCGCCCCAGTACCCGCCGTCCGCCGCGCTCCGGCGCCGGAGGTCCTCCCGCACCTCGCGGGCGAGCTTGCGGGTGTCGCGCCGGTTGACGGTGGCACCGATGCCCGCCCCGACCAGCAGGGGGATCAACGAGGGCAGCCGGCGCAGCGTGCTGCGGGTGAGCCGCTTGCGCACCTGCTGGCGGACCTCGGCACCGAGCGCCATCGCCGCGAACCCGGCCGGCTTCACCAGCAGGGTCGCGTCGATGCCCCGGCGGTTGGCCCACGCGGCGACGTAGGCGGAGGCGCGCTGGGTGGCCGTGCCCTGCGCGGCGAGGCCGTACACCTCGTGCAGTTCGGCGATCAGTTTGATCTCGACCGCCGCGACGGCGAGCGTCTCGGCGGCGATCTCCACCGCCATCGCCGGCGGCACCGGCAGCATCGCGGCGGCGCCGACGCCCGCGCCGAGCGCACCGGAGGCCCGGCTGGCTCCGGTGACCAGCAGATCGGCCAGCCGCTCGGCGTCGGCCGCCCCGGGGTGCTGGGCCCGCAGGGTGGCCAGGTCCCGTACCGGGATGCGCGGCGCCGCGTGCATCAGCTGGTCGGCGAGGGCCCGGCTCCCGTACGCGGCGCCCTTCGCGGCGGCCTTCCCACCACTGCCGAGCCGGCGGGACACCGTCCCGAGCAGCGCCGTGGCGCGGCGTCGGCCGCGCCCCGCCCGGTACTCGGCGACCTGCCCGGCCGGCCCGCCCTCGACGACGGGGGCGGGCCGTTCCAGCTCCTCGACGAGTTCGGCCAGTTCCTCGGCGACCTGTTCGGCGACCTGTTCGGGCGCGGGCTCGGGGGCGGGCTTCACGTTCCGGGAGCGTCCCGGTCTCCTGAAGATTGCCATGCTCTGCGGGTACCCGGTGGGCCTCGGCGGTACGCGCTATTCGGTGATCTCCACCCCGCGCCAGAAGGCCACCCGGCCGCGGACGTGCTCCGCCTCCGGCTTCGGGTCGTCGTAGTACCAGGCCGCGTCGGGGTTGCGCCGCCCGTCGATGTCCAGCGTGTAGTACTCGGCCGTGCCCTTCCAGCCGCACACGGTCGTGGTGTCGGACGGACGCAGGTACTCCGTGCGCACGGACTCGGCCGGGAAGTAGTGGTTGCCCTCGACGACGGTGGTGTCGTCGCTCTGCGCGACGACCGTGCCCTGCCAACTCGCTGTGGTCATGCGCCGATTCTGCCCGAGGGCCTGCCCGCACAACAGCCCGGTCCGGGCCCGGCGAGCCGGGGTGGCACCCGGCAGCGGTCGGGCGGCGGTGCCCGGAGCGACGTCCGCCGGCCGGCGGGCACTACGGCAGTGGTTCGGCGTGCACCGGGAAGTGCGGGGACTGGTGCCCCCCGCTGGCGAGCATCCGGACCTCGCCCGCGTCGCTGATCTCGGCGCGGACGATGCCGCTGGCGTCCTCGTAGACGGGGTGGCCGCCGGGACCGGTCATGCCGGTGCGGGCGACCACGACGACGTCCTGTGGGGCCTGGGTGCCGGGCGTGCCCGGGAAGGTCAGTGCGTAACGGTTCGCGGGGCTCATCACCGATCTCCTCGTCCCACCTGGTTCCAGCTCCTCCAGCAGTCCCGACAGTCCCGGCTCTCCCGGCTGCCCCTGATCGTCCGCGCCGCGGGATCAGGCGGCGGCCCTCGGGGACCGGGCGGACCCGCCGCGGACCTCCAGCTCGTCGAGCAACCGGGCGGTGGCCTCGGCGACGGCTTCCACCGCGCGGTCGAAGGCCTCCCGGTTGTGCGCGGCCGGGGCACGGAACCCCGAGACCTTCCGCACGTACTGGAGGGCGGCCGCGTGGAAGTCCTCGTCCGAGGCGTCGGGCGTCACGGGAGGTCTCAGCGTCTTGATACTGCGGCACATGACCCCAGTCTCGCGCGCGGAAGCTCCGTCGGCGACCCCCCTGCGTCACCGGACCGCCATGGGCGGCACCCGGTGGCGTCATCCGACCGGATTAGGATTTCGCACGAACCGATCGCCCCGCGCCCACGCCCGGCCCCGTACCCCACCGGTCCGCCGGCCGGTCCGCTCCCCGTCTCCACCGGCCCGACGCCGTGCCGGCACCTCCCTGCCCGGCTCCCGCCCGGGCGTCACCCCGGAGTACCCCCTTGCCACTCGCGCTGGTCGCCCTGGCCGTCACCGCGTTCGCCATCGGCACCACCGAATTCGCCGCCATGGGGTTGCTCCCCCAGGTGGCCGAGAACCTCCAGGTCACCATCCCCCGGGCGGGATGGCTGATCTCCGCCTATGCCATCGGTGTGGTGATCGGCGCCCCCCTGCTCACCGCCCTCGCGGCCGGCCGGCCGCGCAAGGCGGTGCTGGTCGCGCTGGCCGGTCTGTTCGCGGCCGGCAATCTGCTCTGCGCGGTCGCGCCCGACTTCTGGTCGCTGGCCGCGGCCCGGGTGATCACCGGACTGCCGCACGGCGCGTTCTTCGGTGCCGGGGCGGTGGCGGCCGCCGAACTGGTCGCCCCGCACCGGCGGGCCCGGGCGGTCGCCGTGATGTTCTCCGGCCTGACCGTCGCCAACATCATCGGGGTGCCCGCCGCCACCCTGCTGGGCCAGCACCTCGGCTGGCGGGCCACCATACTGGTGGTGGTCGCGATCGGCCTGCTCGGCACCGTCGCCATCGCGCGGCTGGTGCCCGAGCTGCCCTCCCCCGCGCAGTCCGGGCTCCGCCACGAACTGAGCGCCTTCCGCAGCGGGCAGCTCTGGCTGGCCCTGGCCACGGTGGTGTTCGGCTGCGGCGGCTTCTTCGCCTGCTACAGCTACATCACCCCGCTGCTCACCGAGGTCTCCGGGTACGCGACCGGGTCGGTCACGCTGGTGCTGGCACTCTTCGGCGTCGGTATGACGATCGGCAACGTGCTGGGCGGCCTCGCCGCCGACCGCGCGCTGCGCCCGACCGTCTGTGCCGCCTTCCTGCTGCTCGCCGCCACGCTGGCGCTCTTCACGGTGACCGCCCGTACCCAGTGGTCCGCCGCCGTGACGGTGGTCCTGGTCGGGCTCTTCGGCTTCGCGATCGTCCCGGCCGTGCAGACCCTGGTGCTGCAGAAGGCGCGCAACGCCCCGACGCTGGCCTCGGCGACCGTGCAGGGCGCGTTCAACCTGGCCAATGCCCAGGGCGCGTACTTCGGCGGTCTGGCGCTGGACGCCGGGCTCGGCTGGACCTCGCCCACCCTGGTCGGCTCGGGGCTGGCCACCTCGGGTGCGGTGATCGCGGTGATCGCCTGGGCCGCCGACCGGCGACGGCCGGGGCCGGTCACGCTCGGCTCGGTGCCGGCTCCCGCCGCCGGCCGGGACGGGCCCGCCCGCCCCGTCGAGGCCGCGCCGGCGCCCGGGGCCGAGGCCCGCGCCCACGGCTGACCGGGGCCGCCCCGGTCAGCCGCCGGTCCGTGACCGCCCGTCGACGCCGGCAGGCCCCCGGGCCGGTGAGCGCTTGCTCACCGGCCACCAGCCGGCCGGCCGGGACGGGTTCCGGCGGGGGAAGGACGGACCGGTCGGTGGGGAGGGGAACGGACCGGTCGGTGGGGAACGGACCGGGCGGAGGCGAACGCCGGGCGGACGGCCCGTCGCGCTACGGGGAGAGCCCGCGCCGGGGCGGCCACCGCCCGGGCCGGTCAGGAGGTCACCGGGAGTCGGGCCGTGACCCGGCGGTGGTGACGGCGGTGTCCGCCGGGGTGCCGTCGGCGGACCGGACGGCGGAGACGCCGCGGAACTCGTCCACGGCGACGTGGTAGGTGCTCGCGCGCGGGTAGGTCACCCGGATCGAGTCGGCGGTGGTCAGCGCGGAGGCGCCGAGGGCGGTCAGCAGGATCACCCGGTGCCGCAGGGCGTCCGTGACGTCCTCGACGATCTGGAAGCGGTCGCCCCGGGTGTCGGTGACCGTGACCGCCCCGGCGCACGTCCCGGTGAGCATCATCGTGACGACCAGGGCGTCCCCCTGGGTGACCGGGGCGAGCACCGGCAGTACGGCCTCGGTGCTGGAGCCCGCCTGCTGGTCGGAGGCGGTCCGGGAGATCCAGGAGGGGGCGTCGGCCCCGGTGTGCCCCGACGCCGGCGGGGTGCCCGTCGCGGCGCGCGCGGTGTCCTCCTCGGCCGGACAGCCGGCGACGTCGGCGGGAGCGTCGGCGGAGTGGGCGGCCGGCGCGCGGACGGCGAGCAGGCCGAGCGTGCCCCCGATACCGAGCAGCACACCGACCAGCAGGGTGAGCGCGTAGGCCCGGAAGCGACCGGGGCCCCGGGGCGGCGCGGGCACCGGCTCGACCGGCCGCGGGTCCGGCACGGGGGCAGCGGCGGGGAGCGGGACCGGCACGGGGGGCGCGGGCTCCGCGCCGACCGCGGCGTTCCACCGGCGGTGCCAGTCGGCCTCGTCGCCGCCGCAGGCCCGGACGAACGCCCTGGTCGTGGGCCAGGAGGGCAGGCGCGCACCGGAGGCCGCCTCGTACAGCGTGGTGTGCGAGATGGACCCGGCGGTCCTGGCCATGATGCGGAACGAGGGTCGGCCCGCGTCCAACCGCAGCTGCCGCAGCTCGGCGGCGAGACACTCGGCCGCGGTCGGCGCCGGCGCCGCCCCCTCCGGTTTCGACTTCTGCTCCGTCACGGTGCCCCCCGTTGTCAGATGTCAGATCCTTCGGCGACCACTGTCGCTTGTCGCGTACGGATCATAGCGGCGAGTGACGGGGAAGATACGTGGTCGGTCGATTCCCGGACGAGGGCCGGGGCGTTCGGCCTGGACACGGGCCGGTGTCAGCTGTTGTCAGTTTCCGTCAGACGCTGTCGAACACCCCGGCCGGTCGGGTCAGCTGTCCTCGCCGCCCCGGGCGACGGGGCGGCCTGGAGCTCGATCGGACAGGGAGATTCACGATGGGCAAGGGCATCCTCGGCAAGCTCGGGCGGCGCGGGGCGAGCGCGGCGGCCGTGCTGGCACTGGCGGTGGGCGGGGTCGGCCTGTCGAGCGGCGACGCGTCCGCCGTCGGGTGGTACTACCTCAACAACCACCCGAGCGGCAACGGGGTGGGCGTCTACTCGCAGCCGTACTCGTGGGCGGCCAAGACCACCGGCGACCTGTACTCGGTCGCGGGGCGCCAGGACGCGGTCGACATGCGGTGCTGGATCCGCGGCGAGAACATCAACAACCAGGGCAACGTCTGGTACCGGGTGTCGGAGGTGTACTCCGCGGGCTACGGCTACTGGTACGGCACCGCCTACGTGTACGGCGCCTACACCGACGGCAACTGGAACTTCCACGTCCCGACCATTCCCGAGTGCTGACCGCCCGCTGAGCCGGTGCGCCGCGCCCGAGGACCCGGAGTGCGGACCTCGGGCGGGGCGCACCGACGGGCGCACCGCGGGACTCGGCGGCGCCGGACCGCACTACGCCGTCCGGCGCTTCACCGGTTCGATCTCCCGGTGGCCGTCGGCCAGCAGCCGGTAGCCCTCGCCGTTGAAGGTGATCCCGGCCCGCTCCTCCTCGGTCAGCTCGCGCCGGACCTTCGCCGGGACCCCGGCGACCAGGGAACCCGGCGGCACCCGCATGCCCTGCGGCACGACGGCCCCGGCCGCCACCAGCGAACCGGCCCCGATCCGGGCCCCGTTCAGCACGGTGGAGTTCATCCCGACCAGGACGTCGTCCTCGATCACGCAGCCGTGCAGGACGGCGTTGTGGCCGACCGAGATCCGCTCACCGATCACCAGGGGGAAGCCCAGGTCCGCGTGCAGGGTGGTCGGGTAGCCGGAGCCCGTTGCCGGGCTCCGGCCCCCTCAGAACCGGACGTGCGGGTCGTCCCCGCATCCGGCTCAAGCGGGTCGCTAGGACC